>JALQZL010000047.1:8363-10900 GCA_023258355.1 Wenzhouxiangellaceae bacterium
AATACTCAGTGGACAAGAAAAAGCGTCTGGCGACTTGTTGGGTGATGGTGCTGCCGCCAGGAACGCGGCCTTGTCCCATTGATAGGGCATAAAGCCAAACAGCTCTGAACGTGCCACGCCAATCAACGCCGGGATGTTGGTAGAAACGATCATCTTCAGCAGCCAAAAAGGCCAGTCTCAGGCGCTCGGGCATCTCATCGAGAGCCATCGGTAACCGACGTTGCTCACCAATCTCAGTGATGAGTCGGTCATCTTGAGAATAAATGCGCAAAGGCACTTGCAGGCGCACATCTTTTAAGGACTCCACGGAGGGCAAGGTGGGCCAGATGATGGCCACCAAGATCACGGCACCGGCCGCGCCTAGACCGAACGCATAGAGCATCCATTTCAGTAGCAGGCGTTTGAACAGATTCGACTTGGCCATGATGGTCTTCTGGTGTCCCAATTAAGCGTTGGGGTATGTCCTATTGGACGGCAGATTCGTTAAAAAGTGCCAACAATCTAAACAGTATAAGGACTTCAATGACAGCATACCAATTCAATGATGAAAGGAACAAAAATCATGCCGATGCCGTCATTTTCGAAGTGTTTGCCCTTGTTCAGTCTCGATTGGGACCAACAATCAGTTCAACTGGCATGGCGCTCTCCCAATGCTGAGACCCTCGGATTTCATATCGAGGCTGTCCCAGAGGCTTTCCCAACGGACTGGCTTTGGCGTGACGACCCAGCTTCACAGGCTTGGTTGCGAAGCTTAATTCACGATCATGTGCCTCAAGGTGGTTTGGTGATGGCGCTCCCCTCAGCCGATCTATTTCATCACTGGGTAGAGACCGAGCAATCCCTTTTAGGTGAGTCAAGCAAAGACTGGTCTCAGATCACCCAAAGCGCCATTGCCCAAGCCCCAGAGTTGAGTCACCATCAGTTGGTTTTTGATGTGTTACCAGTCGGCCATTGGCGACGCGACGGGTCGTTACCCGATGAGCAGTCAATGTCTCGGTGGTGGGTCGTGGGCGTGCCCGAGGCCATCATTCATCAGCACCTCAGACTGGCGAGGCAATTAGATGTTCGTCTGGTCAGCTTGAATATTCGGCTGGCCGCCCTGTTGGAGGTTCATCATCAAGGGCATTGGGCTCGGGGTTGTCATGCGCTCATCAACCGCCATGGTGAATGTACTGAGGTGGCGATCATTTGTGATCAGATCGTGGAGTGGATGACGCATTTTTCAACAGATCGCCTGTCGGCGGCAGAGCATCACCAACATGTCATCTCAGAACTTCATCGGGCTCAAAGCGCGTGGGCGTTTCGACAGATCTGGCTGGCCGGATCGGTTGATTCAGACATGATGTCACGGATCACAGCGTCTTTTGATCTGCCAGTGCGACCCCTCAATGAGGAGGCCACCGATTTGGATGTGAGCCGCGGCCTGTTAGCTTCGCTGACAAGGCATCATTGATGGGTTTTAATTTGCTGCCTTGGCGAGCGCGACGAGATCGACGCTGCCGATATCGTTTCTATGGCATCCTCTTTGTCCTTGCCCTCGGCATGACCAGTCTGCAGGCGCTTTTTTGGTGGCAACATCAAAAAGCCTATGAGACTTTAGAAAGCGTGGCTGACCACACTCAAGAGACATTGCGAGCACTCGAGCTTGGTTGGGCTGATATGCAGGCACACTCAGACCAAGATATTGCGGATGCCGCTTGGGTGGAGGCACAAATCAAGCTGATGGCGGCAAGTCAGGCAATGATGCGATCGCCTGCTGAGTTGATCGCACACATTGTCTCGGCAAGACCTGCTTTGTTTTGGATTGAGCGTGTGGCCTTTGACCGGCCAGAGGATGCGCATCCTCAAGGTATGGTGGTGGTCGAGGCCAAAGTGGCGGTCCGTGAGAGCATCACTGAATTGGTTCAGCCATTCAATCAGGGCAGGGGTGAGCAGGTCGAAGTCGGCGAATTGGCTGTCAATCCCTCGGGCCTGTATGACGTTCGATTGGACATTGTGCCTTGAGCATGAGGGCGCTCATCAGAGAACTCAGAGGCTTATCAATCACTGAGTGGCCATTCGCCTCCAGACAAGTGCAATGCTTTGTCATGGCATTGGCTGTGTTGACTTGGGGCGGGTTGGGAGAGGTCTTTTTTTTCCAAGACATTGAGCAAGCACTCCTGCGATTAGAGAAAGGTCATAGACAAAACCTCCAAAAGGTCGACGCCGTCCAAGCCAAGATCGATGAGCATACCCAACACCGTCTTGCCCAAGTAGACCGGAAGACCGAGTGGCAAAAGATGAAGACGCAATGGGGTGGCTACGAGCAACCCACTGCCCTCATAGCTGATTTCCATCGCGTGGCCGAGCACTATGGACTGTCGTCCACTTTTCATCCGCTAAAGACCAATCTCAGTTCGCTATCATCCATTCCTCAACCGTTGGTGGGGTTGGATGGTTTGGCTGGCCTCCACTATGAGGGACAACTGACGGGTTCACTGGCGTCAATATTGAGCTGGTTGGATGCGATGAGTAGGCCCAATGGTGCCGGGAAGATC
>JALQZL010000048.1 GCA_023258355.1 Wenzhouxiangellaceae bacterium
AGACGCCTGAGGCTTCATTTGAAGCCACCCTGGCGCCTGAGGGTGTAGGCAAGTCGAAAGCCAGCAATGCGCGGGAAGCGTCTCATCCATGGGGCTGGCGTGAATTTCACGCCACTGTGCCTTTCAATTTTCCAAGCGATGTAGTCAATTCCATTGGCAAAGGTTCCTGCCGCTTTGAGTAGCCTGGCCAGGTTCATCAGTTTCCCATAAACCGGCCGTATGCGCCAACGAAGCCTTTGAGAGAGTGAGGCATGTTGAAGATGGGGCAATTGGGCGGAGAGCAATTCGGTCACCTCGGTCCAGTAATTGTCATACCGTTCAATTAATTGCTGACTGTGGCTGGGGCGTTCTGGTCTGAGTTCGCAGCCATAGGTCAGGGACAGGCCCTGTGCCCATAACTCAATGGGCGTTTTTGGATCGAATCCGAAAGGGATAATCTCCGAGTAAAACTGAGTCAGGGCATTGACTTGAGCCTGAATTAGGGATTCTCTGACGCTATCATTGACTGCATAGACGACGGTAAAGGGCTGAGAAAAGCGCGCCCAAAAATAATGATCCATGGTCGCTTGCATCCGATGTTGGAATTGAGCCAGTGAAACAACGGCATACTTTGACTGCAAATCATCTTTATGGATGAAGTAGACATTGGGTGGAATGCAGGCATTTAGGATTCGAGTCAGTGGGCTAGAGTGCACCCGGTAGCTTTCAACAATCACTGCCAAGTCAATCAAGCCATTGGCAATGTTTGGCGTGTCTTTACATGAGCCGTAGAGTAGGACAGCGCTCAGCGAGGATCCGAAGCGTTCTTTAAGCATGTCCACCAGTGGCCCCACATCAGGGGTTCTGGCCGAGGGTTGTTGTGCACCTTTGATAACCTCGTGAAGTGTTCTCATAGGCTTAGAAATCTAAATGTGGGGCCCTCACTGATCTTGGCCTCAATCGTCTCATCAAACACATACTCTTGGCCATCCACGCAAATGGGACCTAGCCCAGTAATGGATACTTCACGGCTGGCACCAGAGAAATAGCCATTCTCAGGAATTAAAGTGGGGTGGGTACGTCCTTTTAATATCTTGAGCAAGTGTCGCCAAAAGCCAACCGCATCACGGGTGATTGCGGTAATTTTGATAGGTGCCTGTTGCGTGACTAAATAAGGATGCACCGTCACTTGCTCTTTGTCCAAGGTCGTCGCAACCAATAGTCTGATACGCCCATTGAGTGTGCCAATGCCATCTGCTTTCAAATACATCATACGGCTGTGATAGCCCACTTTATGGAGCAGTCCCAAGAAGCCAAGCTGCGTCACACGAAAGACAGTGGAAAAACGGCCTTGACGTAGACGTCCACGCCCAGTTGCCCGATAGGTATGGCAATCTCGAATGACATGGTCAACCAAGGCGCCACCCATAAAGAAGCCATAGACTGACTCATGACCAGGTTGTGATATTGCCAGGCTGGCTTGTTGGATCTGTTTGAACGAATGAGGATTCGATAAAGCGCGGTCAATCATTGCCTCAGGCCTGCTTTGTGTGCCCAAGTGAGCCGCTGTGTAGTTGGTGCGCCCACCGCCCAGCATCAGGATAGATGGGGGAGATTCAGATCGATGGGTGGTGGCCAACAAAGTCACAGTGGCCTGAAGTGTGCCATCACCACCGACCACGATAATCAAATCTAAGCCTGTGCCTAAGGACTCGGCGAGCAATGGGGCGATCTCTGTGGGTCCATAAACCACATGGGGCGTTAATCCTCGTCCTATGCAGTGCTGTCGCAGTTCATTGAATGCGCCGGGAAGAGAAAGCCGAAAGCTCAGCGGGTTTACCAGTAATAAAACCCGCTCTGGCCGCACAGCCTCAAACGTCTCCACCGATCTATTCCCTATTGGCTTTGATGCTCAGCACGCCAAGCGAGAATGGCCGAATCGTTCTTAGAAGTTTGGCTGGCTGATCTGAGCAAATCAGCAACGACAGTAAAGTAGTTGCCATGATTGGCATTGGCATAGGGGGATACATCGCCAAAATGGGTCATGAGCCTGCGGTGTGCCTCGCCTAAGTTGTGGTAGGGCAGCCCAGGGAAGAGATGATGCAGTGCGTGGTAGCGAAGGCCCACGGGGAATAGCCAAACGGTTAACCAGGTTTGGCCAACCAAATTGACAGAATCTTCCAATTGCGCCAGATGGGTCATCGCTTGACCGCGGTTGCTGTAACTGTGAGCTGCTAGGTTGCGTATCCAATTAAGCGCCAGGGTGAGTGAATGAAGACCCCACGCCAGAAGCCAATGAAACCAAGTCACTGGGCCCAGCAAAGTGATCGCTACCCACATCATTACCCAAGCAAAGCAGATCCACTCCACCTTGCTAAGTTGCGGTAACTCCTTCTCGGGGAAACGCTTCACATAGTATGGGTTGGATGCATACGCGCTGGCGTGACTGAGGACCCACTGGCGAAGTGGCTGATAAGCATAAGACAGAGGCGCAAGAATCGCGAACCTCGCCAGTGCGAGTAATGAGAGAAAGGGTAGCTTCACCATATAGAGGATGGTCTCTGACAAAGGCGCTGCCGCCAGAGGATAATACTCGCCATCTCGTGGTGTCCCAAAATGCTGCCTGGAGTGATGCTCAATATGGTTTCGGTACATAACCCATGGCAATAACAGCGGTACGCCAATCAAAGCATTCCATGCCCACTTAAAGCCCTTGAGTTCATTTCTGGGCATGTGGATGATTTCATGCATGAATGTGCCACCACGATAGAACGCCACAGCGGCAATAAAGGCAGCCAGGATTTGTGTTCCAGAACCCAGCGAAGCGAGGAAGAAGACAACAGTCGACGCCCAAGCGATCAGCGCCGTGGCAATGAGATCTGTCCAGTAGAGTGCACGATTATGTTTGAACAAATCTTTGACTTGCCCGTGCGCTTCTCTTATCCACGCTTTCTCATCTTCTGGTGTCATCCAGAAGGCCTGCGTTTGAGATGGTTGTGCCTGATGACTCATAGCGCAATATTATAGTCGGTGAGGTGGCGTGAGTTACGCTTGGATCGCTTGCTGATGCGTACCTTGTACTCGGCCGAGCGCCTCAACAATCAGATCGATGTCTTGATCAGTGTGCGCTGCACTCAGCGATAATCGCAACAGGCACAAGCCATTTGGTGTGGCTGGTGGAATCATTAGATTGGCGTAGATACCTTCATTAAAGAGCGCTTGCCAGTGACCGAGTGCACTCTCCCGGTCTGGGAGGATGATCGCCGCCACTGGCCCTGGTGTGGGTGAGCCCAGCTCATAGCCCAGCGCACGGATGCCCGAATAGAGCCTGTCAATATTTCTGTGTAGTTGCGCGCGCAAAGCCTGTCCATCAACCACCAGTCGCAATGCTGCTCGTGTACCCGCGATCACCGCCGGTGAGGGAGAAGCTGTAAAAATGTAAGGACGGCTGGCTAAACGAAGAAGGTCAAGCTCTGGATGGGGGCTCACACAGAAGCCGCCGATACCCGCTAAGCTTTTGGAGAAAGTGCCAACAATGAAATCAACCTCATCAAGCAAGCCACATGACTCTGTTAGGCCAAGGCCTTTTTCTCCAAAGACGCCAAAGGAGTGCGCTTCATCAACCAACAGCCAAGCGCCGTGCTTATTTTTGACATCAACAAATTCTTGCAAGGGGGGCTGATCACCGAGCATTGAGTAGAGCCCCTCAACCACCACAAGCGTTTTTTTAGCCTCTTCGCCAAGTCTGGCCAGTTTACGATCCAGATTTTCCGGATCGTTGTGTCTAAAGGTGAGGGTTTGCGCTTTACTCATGCGGCACCCATCGTAAATGCTCGCATGACTGTCAGCATCGATGAGGAGCGTCTCCCCAGTACCCACGATTGATGACATCACGCCGACATTGGCTTGGTAACCCGTAGAAAACACCATCGCCGATGGCCATTCAAACGCGGCCGCCAATTCCTGCTCGAGCTGTTGGTGTGGGACATAGCTCCCATTCGCCATTCGGGAGCCCGTTGTGCCACTTCCAAGGGTATCCAAGGCGGCTTTGGCCTCTGTGACAACCTCTGGGTGAAAGGTCAAGCCCAAGTAATTGTTTGTGCCCGCCAAAAGCACTTCTCGCCCGCCCACAACACCTCGTGTCGGTGAGTTGACAGAATCAAAGGGTGTGGCCACAGGCGGTGGGCCATGATTGCCCAGGGCTTTTCTTGATTGCGAGAGTAATTCAAACTTTTCAAAAAGGCTCATAACCAGTGCTCGCTCATGTTTCTTCTTTCGTCAGCAGTGGAACAATTCGCTCTGCCAGCTCATTTAGCGTTTGTGCTTCGGCCAGAACATCGACAGGGACCGAGATATCCAAGTGGTCCTCAATCTCCATGACTAAGTTCATGATCTGGACAGAATCTAAACCAGAGGCGGCGCTGAGGGGGCTATTACGATCAAGGTCTAGCTGATCTGGTAACGTTGCTTCGAGCGCTTGGGTGATGGCGTTATCGACTTGGGCCCGCTTTGCGTCCATGATGTCATTCCGTTGCGGTCTTAAACTAAAGTGGTAAGGGTATCATGGAGTTGTCGTTGTGGCGACCACAGTGATGGGTTCAAGTGTTTGCTTGGCGCAGTTGTCCAGTCGTCATAACCAAGCTCTCGTACTTTACCGATTGAGAACACGGAGGGTACTCGACGAAGGCTTGCGTAGGTGTCGGTGAGTGTGGCGGCGAGCATTTGACACCAGTATGGGATGTGAAAGGGGCGTATTTGATGGCCAAATTGGGCTTGGGCGATCGTCTGAATGGCATGCCAGTCATACCCCGGTTGACCATTGTGAGAGTAGCCATCATCAAGCTCAAAAATCTGGTGAGTGGCCACCGCTGGTTCTGGAAGCGTTGCCACTGAAAGGATGGCATCCGCTAAGTCAGCGACATGGACCAAGGAAAACCTCGCCGTTGGACCGGAGAGCATCGGCAGATAACCTTTCTTTAAGAGCCACCACAGTGGGCGGAGTTCGGTGTCCGTGGGCCCATACACCGCTGGGGGTCTCAAGATAACCCAATCGAGATTTGCGCTTGCGACAATCTCCTCGGCGGCATGCTTGCTCTGAGCGTAATCCGACAAAGTCGGCTGTTTGGCGGCTAATGATGAGATATGAATCAGTCGAGGCGGTTGGGTTTGAGACTCTAGCGCATCCACCAAAAGCGTTGTCCCTGCCGCATTAATTTGAAAGAAGTCATGGCGAGTGAGCCCGGCGGTGGCGCCGGCCAGATGAACCACCACGTCGGTGTCCTCAACCAGCGAGTGGAGGCTCTGCTCTCGCGTGAGGTCTCCAATCACCCATTGAACACGGGACCCTTTAGGTTGCGGGCGACGCGCTAGGGCTTTGACATGATGGCCCTGACTTAAAAAACGCGGGACAAGCTGTTGACCAATGAAACCTGTGGCACCGGTGATCGCGATCTTGGCCATTGGGGGTGGTTAGGCCTTAGGCATCTTCCGTCACATAACTGGCGTGACTCTGCTCAATGAAGTGCTGGGGAAGCACACCCTGTGCATCAAGTTGATTTCTTTTCAAGAAATCTAGGCGAGCCCCACTTCTTGATAACTTCCCAGAGGATGTCCGCGGCAGGGTGTGAAGAGGAACAAGCTCGATCAGACAGTTGATACCAAATTCAGATTGAATACGCCGCTTCAGTCGCTCAACAAGCGCCGCTTGGACGAAGGCATCCTGTTGGCGGCACTGAACCACCAGCACGGCGACTTCCGTGCCTTGATCGCTCGGGATAGAAAACGCCGAGGCATCCTCAGGACGGACTTCTGGCTGCTGTTCTGCGACATACTCCAAGTCTTGTGGCCAGATGTTTCTACCATTAATGATAAGTAGATCCTTCGAGCGCCCAGTAATGTAGAGCGCATCACCCGCTCGATAGCCAACATCACCGGTGTTGAGCCAGCCATCTGCCGTCAAGGCCGCTTGGGTGGCCTCAGGATTGTTGGCGTAGCCCTCCATAACGCTTGGGCCTCTTAAGAAAATCACGCCACATTGCCGCTCTTGCGCCAATGAACCATCATCCAATCGAATCTCAACCTCATACTCGGGTAGCGGCCGCCCGCAGTTAACAAAGTCTGTGATGCGGTTTGTCTTCTCAGAATCAGCGGCCATGGCACGTCGTTGTTCAGCCAAGACATCGGCATCAATCGGGTCAATTTCTAGGCCTTGACCGAGAGGCGCAAACGAGACAGCCAATGAACACTCAGCCATGCCGTAGCAGGGCAAGAATGACCTCTCATCGAAGCCAGCCGGTGCCAGTCGCTGTGAAAACTCATTCAGCCACCCAGACCGGATCATTTCAGCGCCGACGCCCGCCACGCGCCAGCTTGTCAGGTCAAATCGACTAAGATCATTGTCTCTGACTCGGCGAGCGCATAATGCGTAGCCAAAAGGTGGGCTAAACGAGATGGTCGATTGGTTCTGAGAGATGAGGCTCAGCCAAAGGCGGGGGCGCATCGCAAACTCTCGAGTACCCAAATAATCAACCGACAGTTGGGAGATCACAGGTCCCAATATCAGGCCCACCAGTCCCATGTCGTGGTAGAAAGGCAACCAAGAGGTGAACCGATCACCCCGCCTAATTTGGACGCCAAACTGTAAGATGCCGGCAAGATTAGTTAACACAGCCTGCTGCGTGATCATTGTGCCGCGAGGGAAGCGGGTGCTGCCTGAGGTGTATTGGAGATAAGCCAGTTCATGGGGCTTGGGCGGCTCAGGTAGTTCATCGGCTTGAGCCATCGCATTGAAATAATCGAGTGTCCCAAAGTGTTGGACATCTAGCCCGTCAACGGCCTCTTCCAAAAAGCCGATATAGCCTGAGGTAGCAAAGGCAACCTGAGCACGGCAGTCACGAAGCATGGCGGCCAGATGACTCACAAAGGCTTCTTTCCCGCCGAGATGGACAGCGGCCGGAAGTGGGACAGGGACCAACCCTGCATATTGACAGGCGAAAAAGAAGACCAAGAAATCGGGGTGTGTGTCGGCAACCAGTGCAACCGTGTCCCCCCGATTGAGACCGATTGCATGCAACCGACGCGCCAGCTCAATGGCCTGATCTTTGAGTTGTGAATAGGGTAGCGAAGCCGACAGCTCACCACGGCCGTTATAGAAGTTTGCGCCCGTTGTGCCCGAGGCCGCATAATTCAGGGCCTCAACCAAGCTACCATAGCCAGATGTCTTGAGGGGCAAGGAGTTTTGGGTGGGTGTGGGTTGCTGGGTCAAAACGTGTCATTCCTGCGTCAGACGAAGATGGGTGTTCTCACTTATGCTTCGTTGTTGGCGTCAGTTCATCCTTCGGGTGTATGTCAACTGGCTCTATCTTTGGCCTTGTCATTCTTATCTAACCGCTTGCTGCCCCCTCACACTCATGGCATCAGATGTGCAGTCTAGCGCACATTATAAGGCGCTTGAGTGATAATGAAAACCATATGACAACTTTTACAGTCTATCTAAAAATCGGCGAATACATGGGCCTGAACGTGAATAAAGGTTCGATTTTTGGTCGGAAAAGGGTGAAGTCGTGACTAAAAATGGACAAAACGTGATCGTTATTCAGGCCTCGTCAAGGCGCCATTGGGCAGATTATTATCGGCTGTGTCGACAGATTTATGCGGATGATCCACGGTGGATTGAGCCACTGCGGCACACCGTTAAGGGACGGTGGGCGAAGCATCACCCTTGGTTTGAGCATGCGAAAGCTGCCTTTTGGTTGGCTTATTTCGATCAAGAGCCGGTGGGATGTATCTCGGCCCAGGTGGATAAGCGTGCACCAACATTTGAAGGTGAGATCCGCGGATACTTCGGACAATTTGAGTGTATCAATGATTGCCATGTTGCCCGTCGGCTCGTTGAAGCGGCGGGTGAGTGGCTTAGCGCCAAAGGTTGTCAACGTCTAGATGGCCCCTTTGATCTGCACATTAACGATCAGTGTGGCCTTTTGGTTGACGGCTTTGATACGCCACCAATGATGATGATGCCCCACCAACCCAAATACTACGCAAAGCTTTTAGATGCCCTGGGCTTTGAGAAACTCATGGCACTCTACGCTTACCGAGTTGCGCCCAATTTTGAGGCGCCTCGTGCGATGAGACGGCTGGAGCGTCAGCATGGATCCAGTTTAAAAATCAGACCGTTTGACATGAAGCGGTTTGATGAAGAGATGGCCCTGCTTCGCGTCCTGTTTAACGATGCCTGGCATGACAATTGGGGATTTGTCCCATTCTCTCAGGCGGAGTTCCGCGCGATGGGTAGCGAGCTAAAGACTCTGTTGATGCCTGAATATACCTGTATCGCCTTCCTCGACAATCAGCCGGTTGGCTTTTTGGTGGCACTGCCTAATTTAAATGAACTGACCAAGTCATTTAAGGGCCATTTATTCCCCCTAAATTGGATTCGGTTATTGTGGAATATCAGGCGTCGCAAGACGCAAACGGCACGTGTGCCTCTAATGGGAGTGTCTAGCCATTTGCACCACACGCCGACGGGTGCTTTGGTGGCCTTCTCGATGATGGATCGTGTGCGATGGGCATTGCATAAAGACGGTATCCAAGAGGTGGAAATGTCCTGGATATTGGAGACCAACCAGGGCATGAATTCGCTCATTGATGTCCTTGGGGGCGAGCGCTATAAGACTTATCACATCGTGGGGAAAGCCCTAGAGACGTCATGATTGAAACCAGCAAACAAGGCAAGATAGATATCGTGGTCTTGGCAGGCGATCGACGGCCAAGCGATCCTTGGGTGCAAGCTTTAGGGGTTGAGGGCAAAGCCTTAATCCCCTTGGGTGGCGTGCCTTTATTGGCTCGGGTGTTAGCTGTGCTTGGCGCCTGGCAAGGTACTGGGCATGTCATTGTTGTGGCACCCAAGGCGCCTCACTATACAGCTATCCTCAACCAAGCGACGCCTCTTTTGGAGAAGCTCACACACATGGCTCCCGAGTCAACCTTATTTGAAAGCCTGACCTCTGCGCTTGAGGTCAGAGGGGTTTTTGAAAAGCAGGGCTTGATCGTGACCGCTGATCACGGTTTGTTAGAGCCAATTTGGCTAGATAAAGTGACAAGTGCATTGGGTCCAAGTACACAGCTCTCGCTTGCCATGGCGGAGTGGCCAAAGATTGCCAAGGCATTCCCCGAGGCGCACAGAACAGTTTATCGTTTCAGTGACCGTCAGCTTTGCGGGGGCAACCTATTTGCCTTTGATCGACGCCACATTATGGGTGTTTTGGGGTTCTGGCAGGCCCTTGAAGCCAAACGCAAGCAACCAGTGAAGATGGTATCGATGCTTGGTATCCGCCATGTCTTGAGGTATCTGACACGCCGACTGAGCACTGAGCAGGCTTTCGGCCGACTGACGCAGCTGACAGGGGCCAAGATTTCGCCGGTCATCATTGATGATCCGTCGGTGTCTGTCGATATCGATAGCGCGGAGGATTTGGCGTTGGCGGAGACGATTTTGGTTCAGCGTGCCAAAATGAGTTCGCAGGCATGCTAATCCAGCGCTATTTGTTACGGCGCTTATTTGGACCAGCCGGCGGTGTTTTTTTGTTTTCGGTTGTGGTGGTGGCCGTTTTTTACCTAGCACAGATCCTCGGTTGGGCAACGGGTGACGGCTGGCCACTCAGCGCAGTTTTAACCATGGCTGCACTTCGTTTGGTGCTCTATTTTGATGTGCTTATCCCTGCCTCTTTGCTTATCGGTATGGTGGTGGGTATGGGTCGCATCCAGCAATCTCATGAGCTCACCGCACTCGTGAGTGCGGGCATCGCACAGCACCAGATACTAAAAATAATGGGCTGGGGTGTGGCGCTGGTTGCCATTGGTGTGGCGTGTTTATCAACCCAGTTGAGGCCCTGGGGATATAGTGAGTTTTACACAGTGGAGGCTTCATTGGCGGCGCGCCTCGATGTCACTCGTGTCGAACCTGGGCGCTTCCAGGTAGGTGATGAGGAATGGCTGATTTACGCTGGTGGAAAAGAAGGAGAGCAACTACGGGATGTTTTCGTCCATCAACTACGTGAATCAGGCCGAGGCTTGCTGACAGCAAAATCACTACGCCAATGGGTTGGAGAGGATGGTCTCGTGCGACTGGCGTTCGATGGTGATGTCACGAGTTATCGGCTGCCGAAACCCACCCAACAAAACACGCGTCAAGTGATTGGGCAGTTTGATTCGTTTGAGATCGTCCTCGAGCCAAAGCAGGTAGCCGGTCGTGAGAAAATACGCCGAGCGCTCCCAATGTCAGAGCTGTGGGGCACCCAGCGCCCAATTGAGCAAGCAGAGCTTCAGTGGCGTCTGGTCACGCCACTGTCTGTTGTGCTCTTGGCATGGCTGGCCACATTGCTTGTCTCAACAACACCTCGGCGTCACAGAAATGTTTATTTGTTGGTAGCGATATTGACGGTCTCACTTTACTTTAGTGCATTGGGCGTATTGGTCAACTGGGTAGAGCAGGGTAGGTTCTTAGGTGGTCTGGGTGTGTTCTGGGCCCCTGTTATTTTGTTTATCGTGACATCTGGTTTGGCAATGGCGCGTCATCAACGTTGGATGAATGCCTAGATGCGATTGATTCAGTCCTATGTGGTCAGAAATCTGTTCTCAGCC
>JALQZL010000049.1 GCA_023258355.1 Wenzhouxiangellaceae bacterium
AGCTCACTCAATGGATCTGGGCAAGCCTTTGCCTCCGAGATTCCACTTGAGCCCGATCCAAAGCGTAAAATATCGGGATGGAATTGCTCAGTGCCTATCAATTCATTGCCCTCGATGGCTTGCCGATAAAACAGGCCGAGTGGCGTGTGCAAGCCAGACGCTTGGGTCTCATTGGCACCGTGCTGATTGCCTCAGAGGGCATTAACTTCAGTCTCGGTGGCACCCGCCAGGCCCTCCAAGCTTGGTTGGATTATTTGTCAGATAGCCACGGGATCGACGCATTGACCGTGAACTGGCAACCCGTCGATGAGGTGCCATTTTTGCGTTTGCGGGTGCGGATTCGTCCTGAAATTATCACCTTTGACCCCGAAGTGGCTCCCCACCAAGCGGGCACGGCTGAGCACGTCGACCCTGTTCGGTGGCATGAGTTAATCCAAGACCCGACCATCCAACTGGTGGATACACGCAATCAAAATGAGTGTGACGTCGGGACTTTCAGGAACGCCCAAGACCCGCATATTGAAAAATTCAGTGAATTTAAAGACTGGGCCGTACAAGCGCTCGACCCCAGCCGACCGGTGGCGATGTTCTGCACCGGTGGGGTGCGTTGTGAGAAGGCGGGTGCTTATCTCAAACAACAGGGCTTTGATCAGGTCTACCAGTTGCAAGGCGGGATATTGAATTATTTGAAACAGATTGCGCCTGAAGTCTCTTTGTGGGAGGGCGATTGCTTTGTATTCGATGATAGGGTGAGTGTGAACCATGCGCTGGAGGCCACAGACAAGGGCATATGTGCCGGTTGCCGTAATCCAGTCGATGGGTTGGCTGAGGGTAATTTGCCGCCCTGGGATGAGATGGGTCGATGTACGCTCTGCCAACAGCAGTTCTCAACACAAAAGGTGGCTGGAATTAAAGAGCGCATTCGTCAAATGGCCTTGGCTAGAGCCAGAGGAGATCGACATTTGGGTCCTAAAGAATCATGACAGCTTCCCCTGAGTGGTTGCCTGAACCCCTAGAGCAAGGATGGGCGATGTTGGCTGCCTACCCCAGTTTGTTGGCGTTGACGGTCGGTGTGGTCGGCTTGGTGCTGGCTTTTGTGATCCGCACCTTGGTGATGGCGTGGGCTCGCAGAATTGATCAATGGACACGGAGCGATTTGGCTGAGGCCATGGCGGCCGTTTTGGCCAGCCTCGCTGCCTCGTTGTTGGTGTATTTCACGTTGGTCCTGGCCATTGAGATATTGGCTTTCTCAGCGCCAGTACAAGAGATCAGTATCAAAATTCTCACCACTGGACTGGTGATCAAGCTAATGCGTGTTGCCATGCAGGCAGCGCACGTTGGCCTGGAGATCTTGGGCCACATTCGTGAACGGTTCTCATTGGTTGAAGAGCGCACCTTGCCTGTCTTTGATTTGGTGCTGACCGTCATCATTATCGGCCTGGCTGCTTATGCCTTACTTTTGGTGTGGGATATCAATCCGGCCGCTTGGCTCGCCTCAGCAGGCGTGGTGGGGATCGCTGTGGGTTTTGCAGCCCGAGACACCTTGGCCAATCTGTTTGCTGGCTTTTTCATTATCGCCGATGGCCCCTATAAACTCGGCGATTATGTCGTGTTGGACACGGGTGATCGGGGAGAGGTGACGAAAGTTGGCATCCGCTCGACACGCATCCTCACCCGAGATGATGTTGAAATCATTGTGCCCAACTCTGAAATGGCCAACACCAAAATTTTTAATGAGTCTGGGGGGCGTTGGGAGCGCTTTAGGATTCGGATTAAAGTGGGTGTGGCCTATGGTTCAGACATCAATCAAGTCATTGAGGTGCTAGAACATGTGGCCGAGGCTCAGACCTTGGTATGCAAAGACCCCACCCCAAGGGTCAGACTGCGGGGCTTCGGTGATTCCAGCCTGGACTTTGAGCTATTGTGCTGGGTGGATCATCCCGCCGAGCGAGGCTTGGTGAGTCACGAGCTTTACACGGCGATCTACCAAGCTTTCAAACAACATGGCATCGAGATCCCCTTTCCTCAACGCGATATTTGGATGCGCCATCCGCAGGACGGGACAAACGGGCACGACGTTTAGACCTTAAGACAACTGCCCGATAAGATGGTCGGCAATCGCCGCCAAGGGCATCTCTAATTGCTCGCCGCCTCTCGGTCGATATTCAACCGTGCCTTGATCAAGTCCTCGGTCACTAATCACCACGCCATGGGGAATGCCAATCAGTTCAGCATCAGCAAACATCACACCAGGGCGTTGAGGACGATCATCCATCAGAACATCAACCCCAGCCGCCTGAAGTGATTGATAGAGCTCTTCTGCGGTCTCTTTCACACGATGCGATTTGTGACCATTTAAAGGCAGTAAGACAACGTGGAAGGGTGCCATGGGCTCGGGCCAAATAATGCCACGCTCATCATGGTTTTGTTCAATGGCCGCCGCCACAATCCGTGAGACGCCAATGCCATAGCAGCCCATGGCAGGGTGTACACCGCGGCCTTGCTCATCCATCACCACCGCATTCATGGCCTCAGAGTATTTTCTTCCGAGTTGAAAAATGTGGCCTACCTCAATGCCCCGAATAAGCTCAATGTTCCCTGAGCCATCGGGTGCAGGATCGCCAGCCACGACTTTTCTTAAATCAGCCACTTCTGGCAGGGCCACATCGCGGTCCCAGTTAATACCAAAGTAGTGTTGGCCATCCACATTAGCCCCTGCGCTGAAGTCACTCATCACAGCCACTTGCCTGTCAGCGACCATGGGGATAGTCAGGCCCACAGGACCCAAAGAGCCTGGTGAGGCGCCAATGGCTTTTTTGATCTTCTCGTCACTGGCCATGGTCAAAGGACTGGCCACCAAATCAAGTTTTTCAGCTTTGACTTCGTTAAGCTCATGGTCGCCTCTGATCAATAAGGCCACCAATTCGTGCCCTGACTCTGGCGCGGCTTCCACGATGAGTGTCTTGATTGTCTTTTCAATGGGTTGATCAAATTGACTGACCAAGTCATCGATACTCTTGGCGTTGGGGGTGGCTACTTGCGCCATGGATTGACTGGGGGCTTGGCGCTCGCCAATGGCCAACGCCTCAGCGCGTTCAACATTGGCAGCATAGCCCGCACCTGGCACATGTGCCAGTTGATCCTCGCCAGAGTCAGCCAAGACATGAAATTCATGGCTTGTTGCACCACCAATATTGCCTGAGTCTGCTTCAACGGCTTTGAAGTTGAGCCCTAATCGCTCAAAGATCTTCGAGTAGGTGGCGTGCATCACTTGATAAAAGTCATCCAAGCTCTTTTCATCAATGTGAAATGAGTAGCCGTCTTTCATTAAAAACTCGCGGGCACGCATCACGCCAAATCGGGGCCGAATCTCATCTCTAAATTTGGTTTGGATCTGATAAAAGCAGATCGGAAGTTGTTTATAGGACCGAAGCTCAGCACGAGCAAAATCAGTGATGACCTCTTCATGAGTGGGGCCATAGGCAAATTCTCTTCCGGCACGGTCTGTGATTTTTAACAAAAGTGGCCCGAAAGCATCCCAACGATGTGTTTCTTCCCAAAGTTCAGCCGGTTGAATCGCGGGCATGAGAAGCTCTAGTGATCCAGAGGCATCCATTTCTTCGCGCACGACCTGCTCGACTTTGCGAAGCACTCTAAGCCCCAGTGGCGTCCATGTGTAGATCCCAGAGGTGAGCTTTCGGATCATCCCCGTTCGGATCATCAGCTGGTGGCTGACAATCTCAGCATCATTCGGTACTTCTCTTTGGGTCGCCAGATGGAATTGCGAAATCTTCATATTGGGCCAGTCTCATGGACGATTCAGACGTAAACCACAATAATAACAGGAGATGACCCCGCACCCCAATAATGCTAACCTGTCGGGCTATGGGAACGGATCAACAACCAACACCACCAGAGCGAAAAGCAAAAGGAGCTTTCTGGCTCCCGAATGCTTTCACAACGGCTGCTTTATTGGCTGGCTTCTATGCCATGGTCTCAGCAATTAATGGTGAGCCCATCGCCGCTTGTGTGGCCATTTTGGTGGCAGGATTGCTCGATGGTGTGGATGGCCGAATTGCCAGAATGACCAATACCCAGTCTGATTTTGGTGTTGAATATGACAGCCTTTCAGACATGGTGTCCTTTGGTCTGGCCCCCTCCATTTTGATGTTCACTTGGTTGTCGGATGCCTTGGACGGCACAGACGCTGGGGTAGCACGATTGATCTGGCTCGCTGCTTTCTTCTATACCGCCTGTGCTGCCTTGAGGTTGGCTCGATTCAATACGCAAGCTGGCGTTGCGGATAAGGCTTACTTTCAAGGGATGGCTAGCCCCGCCGCTGCTGGGACCTTGATGTCGACCATTTGGTTCTCAATAGACCGTGGACTCTCACCAGAATGGATGGCGTGGCCGGTATTGGCCTTGACCGTGTTGGTGGGCGCGTTGATGGTCTCTCAAGTACGCTACTTTAGTTTTAAGCAATGGCCCGTCAGTGATCGGGTACCCATTGCGCGTTTGTTAATTTTCGTTGCTGTGGTCGCCTTGATGGCCATCGATTTGCCCGCCGTTTTATTCGGCATTGGTGTGGTCTACACCTTGTCGGGACCGATTCTGACGATCCAGGGTCGACACGCTGCTCGTCGGAAGCGGGGCTTGGAAAAAAGACGGGAGCGAGAACATGACGAAACTTAGTCAACACCAATCGGCCTGTCTCAAGGTCATGGGAATCGATCATTGGGTCTCAAGACATGGGTTGGATAACGAGGCCGGGGTCAGGGTGCGAATGTCCTCAGGCCGAGGGCGTTGGCTGTTGGTGCAGCGTCAACCTTGGCGTGGACAGTTTGATGCACTGCTGGCAGACATCACCGCTGTCTTGGGCGTTGAGGAGTGTCGGTTTGGTCAGTGGGCCAAGAGCCAAGACGCCGGTGTGGCGCTCCATGAGCTAAGCACAAAGGGGATTAAGTCGGTATTGTCGTTTGGCCCCCTACCATCGCAAGCAGTGCCTGGAGAGGTCATTGAGCTGCCCTCTTTGCAAGCTGTTCACAGTGAACCAGAAGCCAAACAGGCACTGTGGGCCAAGCTATCTGGCCTGTTGTAATGTCAGCACAATTCCAATCACATCCATCGAATGATCGCCTCATCAGGCCTTTGTGCCACACCGACCTGACCCAAGTCATGGCCATTGAAACGGCATCTTATGACTTTCCGTGGAGCCAACCGATTTTTATGGATTGCTTGCGCGCAGGGTATGGGTGTTATGCCATGACCCGAGACGATCAGTTGGAAGCCTATGCCATTATCTCAAGCGCTGTTGATGAAGCGCATCTGCTCAATGTCTGTGTGAGCCAAGCATACAGGGGGCAGGGTTTAGCGGCATTGATGTTGGACCATGTATTGGCAGATGTGGCGCTTCGAGGTGTCGATCGCTGCTTTTTGGAGGTGCGTCCCTCCAACAAGCCTGCCAGACGCCTATATCAAGCCATGGGATTCCGTGTGATTGGTCGTCGACCAGGCTACTATCCTGCCGCTGAGGGGAGAGAAGATGCTTGGGTGATGGTGTGCCACCTCACCGAGCGGCCACGGCCTGAATACGAAGACCCCCAATAGCACCACTGTCAAACAAGCGAACAATCGATCGATAAAAATGATGTAGCGCGCGGTAGGTCGGCTCGCCGTGACGCGCCACAAATTCATCGGCACCGGCTTGGAACTTGGCCAGTCGCATGGAAACAAATTTCGTCCAATCTGGGCTCATGTTTTCCATCTCAATGCTGACAAAGCCGGCAGCCAAAAGATCTTGCTCATATTGTGCTGATGAGGGTAGGTAGTGACAAAACACATCTTCTGCGAGCTGATCTTTAACTTCCCGACTCAAGACCTGTTGTGCACAAAAATCCTCAATGTAAATTTGGCCGCCTGTTTTAATGGCCTCATGGCAACGACTGAATAAGGCGTCTCTGTCTGGAATGTGAAGTACTGTTAACCAACTCACCAAGGCATCAAAGCTTTGTGAGGGCAAAGGGGTGTCTAAAATATCGCCGCATTGATGCGTGATCTGATCGCCGAGTTGGCAACGCTCGGTTAATTGCTGGGCCAATGTGTTGAGGTCAGATTGCAGCTCGACTGCGGTGATCGCGCAGCCCACTTTTTTGGCGATATGCCTCGCGGGTCCACCCAGTCCGGCACCCACATCCAACACATGATCACCTGATTGCAAACCCAACTGCTCGATGGCTTCATCGACGACGGCGACACCGCCGTAGTGAAGTTGATCCATGGCCACCAAATCCTCTGTCGCTAATGGCCCTTGATTGAGGCCTTGCGCTGCCAGTTCTCGCTCGACACGCTCCACGTGGGTATAGAGCTTCATCGTTTTGATGGGTGAGGAGAGGTCAGTCATGCCATGGCTTTGAGTTTGGCAATCTGCGCCGTTAACTCAGACACCGCATGTTGATGTTGACTCAAGCGTTGACGTTCTTTCTCAACCACCTCCGCTGGCGCATTTTCGACAAACTTTGCATTGCCCAATTTCTTTTCTGTCGCAGTGAGCCCGTTTTGTTCTCGATCTAGGAGCTTGGTTAGTCGCTCAAGCTCCTCTGCCACGTCAACCAAGCCCGCCAGCGGAATAAGCAACCGCATTTGGCCCACTAAGGTGACCGAGGCCCCATCCGAAGCCTCAGAAGTCTCAGTTGAGAGCCATTCAATCGAATCAAGGCGTGCCAGGCGCATGACGAGTCCACCGAGGCGGTCCATGCGCGCTTTATCGTGCGCATCACCATTCTCGATCAGCAAAGGCAGCGGTTTGCTGGGAGGTAAGTTGAGTTCGGTTCTGGCAGAGCGAAGACCCGAGATCACGGCTTTGAGCCACTCCACATCGGCCATGGCATCGGTATCCTCTACCCCCACCTTGGGCCATGCCTGAAGGCTGATGGTGTCACCTTGCTTGCCGGCGGGGACTTTCACTTGTTGCCAAATTTCTTCTGTGATAAACGGCACAAAGGGATGGAGCGCACGCAAGGTCTTCTCCAGCACGGTGGCGAGTGTATAGCGTGTCGCTGCCGCCAATGCAGGGTGGGCTTTTGCATTTTCCTCCAAGAGTGCTGGTTTCGATAGCTCGAGATACCAGTCACAAAATTCATGCCAGACAAACTCATAGAGCGCTTGGCTCGCCAAATCAAAGCGATACTGCTCCAATGCTTGGTTAACGGCATGAATGGTTTGATTCAACCGAGACTGGATCCAGCGAGAGGGGATATCCAAATCATCAGGCGAGGGCGGGGTGAGGGGCGAGGTGCCCACATTCATCAACGTAAATCGCGCTGCATTCCAAAGCTTGTTTAAAAAGTGGCGGTAGCCTGCGCATCGGGATAGATCGAAATTTAGGTCACGCCCGTGCCCCGCTAAGGCAGTGAAAGTGAAGCGCAAAGCATCGGCGCCTTGCGCCTCAATGCCATCAGCAAATTCTTTTCGAGTGGCTTTTTCAATCTTTGCGGCTTTTTCTGGTTGCATCAAAGACTGTGTGCGTTTTGCGACCAATGCCTCCAGATCAATGCCATCAATCAGGTCAATGGGGTCTAACACATTGCCCTTCGATTTCGACATCTTCTGCCCCTCAGCATCACGGATGAGGCCTGTGATGTAGACTTTCTCGAATGGAACCTGGGCTGTGAAGTGGCCAGTCATCATGATCATTCTGGCTACCCAAAAGAAAATAATATCGAACCCAGTGACCAACACTTGGGTGGGTAGGTAGCGCTCAAAGCCCTCTGATTCCATGCGCCCATCATTGGGCCAGCCCATCGTGGCGTGTGCCCAAAGCGATGATGAGAACCAAGTCTCCAACACATCGTCGTCTTGACGAAGCTCGGTCTGCGTCTCCAACCCATATTTGTGGCGGACATCCTCCTCGCTTCGGCCAACATAAACCTGACCTTCTTTGTCAAACCAAGCCGGAATGCGATGACCCCACCAAAGCTGCCTTGAAATACACCAGTCTTTCAAATCCTCCATCCAGCGACGATAGGTGTTGATCCAATTGCCAGGGACAAACTCAGTCTGCCCAGTTTC
The DNA here is from genome assembly GCA_023258355.1 of Wenzhouxiangellaceae bacterium. Taxonomy (GTDB): domain Bacteria; phylum Pseudomonadota; class Gammaproteobacteria; order Xanthomonadales; family Wenzhouxiangellaceae; genus Wenzhouxiangella. The sequence continues at coordinate 8,068 of JALQZL010000049.1, forward strand.
GACCATCTTTAACCCCAGCTCGCCTAAGCTGTCCATCTTGACGAACCATTGATCCGTTAAAAAGGGTTCAATGATTTGCCCTGATCGATCTCCACGAGGCACGACCATAGCGTGCGGTTTTTCCTCTCTCAAAAAGCCCGCTGCTTTGAGGTCATCCAAGATGCGTTTTCTGGCCTCGAAGCGGTCTAGACCCTGATAAGCCTCTGGGGCGCAATCGTTAACGCTGCCGTTGGGATTGAAAATATTGATGGGTTCAAAGCCATGGCGATGGCCTACCTCCCAGTCATTGAAGTCATGCGCGGGTGTGATCTTGACGCAACCCGTGCCAAAGGCTGAGTCCACATAATCATCGGCAATCACAGGGATGGCCCGATTGGCCAATGGCAGTAAAACCTCTTTGCCCACCAGATCTTGATAGCGCTCATCATCAGGGTGAACAGCCACGCAGACATCGCCCAAGAGTGTCTCAGGGCGGGTCGTTGCGACCACCACCTCACCCTGGCCATCCACAAGGGGGTAGGCAATCGACCACAAGTGGCCTTGTTCATCGGTATTGACCACTTCCAGATCAGAAATGGCGGTTTGCAAGACCGGATCCCAATTGACCAGACGGGGACCTCGATAAATGAGGCCCTCGTCATAGAGACGCACGAACGTTTCGATCACCGCCTCTGAGTAGTCAGGATCCATGGTGAATCGTTCACGAGACCAGTCTGCCGATGCACCCAATCGTCGCATTTGAGAGGTAATGGTCGACCCCGATGCTTGTTTCCATTGCCAAACACGGTCGATGAAATCTTCTCGGCGATAGTCATCACGACGTCCACCTTCGGCCTCGATCTGGCGGGTCACCACCATTTCAGTGGCGATACCGGCATGATCCACACCTACCTGCCAGAGGACGTCTCGGCCTTGCATCCGGTGAAACCGCACAAGGGCATCCATCAACGTGTGTTGGAAGGCGTGGCCCATGTGCAAGGTGCCAGTGACATTGGGTGGGGGCAGCAGAATGCAGTAAGGTTCACCTTGACCAGAGGGCTTGAACCAGCCTTGGCTTTCCCAGGTCTGGTACCAGCGTGTTTCGATAGTTTTGGGTTGGTAATGTTTGTCCATGACTATTTCAAGGCGTGATGATTGAGTTCGGCCCCTCTGGCTTTCCAAGCACGCCAGCGCTCTCTCAGGGGTTCGCGAGCGGCTTCAGTGGCGGGCACAATCTCCAATATGCGACCAAACTGCCCTTCGGGCAGAGGTGCGCTGGGATCTAGATTGATGAGTAGCTCAGCCGATGGCGGCGCTTCCGGCATCAGACGAATCGGCGCATTCGCCTCGCCGTGTGGCAAGAAGCGCCCTTCAGGCTGATGCCAGAGCGCCTTGTCCAGCGCACTGAGTTGGTCCTCTGGCCCCACAATCGCAATTTCACGAATATTGGGCCAGGCTTTACCCACCAAAATACAGGTGACCGTCACTGGGTCAGTATAGCGACCCCCCATTTGATAAAAATCCACCTGCATTGTCAAAAGCGACTCTCGGTTACGTGATCGTCATTTATGAGGCGATGGCTTTTGCCCAGCCGCCTGCATTGTCTGCCACCCACTGAACCAGAAGTCCCACAGGCCGCCCGCTGGCGCTGACTGCCTTACCCCAGACCCAGGCAGAGCCGGCGATATCAATGTGAGCCCACCGTTGGTCTTTGGCGAATCGAGACAAGAAGCAACCGGCTGTGATTGATCCTGCGGGCATCCCACCCACGTTTTTCATGTCAGCAAATGGCGAGTCAAGTTGTTCTTGGTAGTCATCCCACAAGGGTAAGCGCCAACCGCGGTCAGCCGATTCAAGGCCGGCACTCAATAGCTCTTCGGCAAGGCTGTCGTCTTGCGTCATGATGCCACTGGCATGGTGGCCGAGTGCGACCACACAGGCGCCTGTCAAAGTAGCGATATCGACCATGGCTTTGGGTTTGACATTCTGCCCGGTCCAGGTCAGCGCATCTGCCAAAATCATGCGACCTTCAGCATCGGTGTTATGGACCTCAATGGTTTGTCCTGACATCGAGGTGATGACATCGCCAGGGCGGTAGGCATTGCCATCGGGCATATTTTCGACCGCAGCCACAACAATATCCAAGTTGACCTTGAGGCCCAAAGTCGCCACCGTCTTCATGACCCCGAGGGCAGTGGCTGCACCACACATGTCAAATTTCATTTGCTCCATCAACGCCCCGGGCTTAATAGAGATGCCGCCGGTATCAAACGTGACCCCTTTACCAACCAAGGCCAGCGGTGCTTCGTTCTCGGGCCCACCGCGCCAGCGCAAATGAATCAGTTTTGAA
>JALQZL010000004.1 GCA_023258355.1 Wenzhouxiangellaceae bacterium
CAGCGAGGCCTTGGATATAAGCCACCGCATCCTCAAGGGCTTTTTTCTCTGAGGCATTGGCTTGAGGCGCCTCGCTTGCGTCTTCCGCACCCCCACTTGCTTGATTGGCCCCAGTGTCTGGGTCTGCCTCATTCGAGGCATCTTCTGCTGACTCATCTTTCAAGGCATCGGCCAACCGCTCCATTGGGGTGCCTGAAGCATCATCCGGTTCACCACCACCGCCACCGATTTGGACGGGTGTGGCGGCACCGAGATTGGTCGATGGCGCCATGGCCGCGATATGGCTGGCATACAAAATATACGTGCCTGCGCTCGCGGCACGCGCGCCAGGTGGGCCAACCCAAGTGGCCACAGGCACTTCGGCGTTGAGAATTTTTTTAATGATGTCGCGCATCGATTCGGACAACCCGCCTGGGGTATCGAGCTCAATCACAACAAGTGCTGCCTGGCTTTCTTCGGCCGCCTCAATGCCCTCCACCACATAGTCACGCGTGGCGGGTCCAATCGCATCAGCCACTTCCAATACAACCACCATCGGTGCCGTTGTGCTCGATTGGGCGTAGGAGAGCACACTGGCCAAGGCAAGCAGACACAAGCCCAAGGCCACAGCGATGAGGCTGGCTTGGCGGTCAATCGGTGAATGGTGTGTCTGATGCGTCATGGGGTCCCCGTCATTGAAAAGCGGTCACGGCTTGCCTGCTGTTTGGCCTGTCATTGCCTTTTAGTGTATCAGCCCCGAATCACGGTTTTGAAAACACAGCGATCCCAGTGCATTTTTCTTACAGACCCATCCAGATCGTCTACACTCATGGATGGTCAATCTTGGAACAAATCATCCATGTCAGAACAATCCATTCGTGAACAACTTCAAATGGACCCCGATGGGCTTTATCAAGAAGAGCAGTACTCTGATCAACGGGCAGGCCACATTCGCAAACTCACGCCCGTTACAGCCAGCGGTGATGTTGACCCTTCCCGCCCGGTGATGTTTATCGGCTCCACCCAAGTCATGACGCCTGCCGGCGCCTTGCCTTTGAGCTTTGAGTTACCCGGTAAAACGGTGGGCGAGGCGGCCAGTCACTTCGCAGAAGAGGCGGAAAAAGCGATCGAATCGACGATGGAAGAACTCAAGCGTTTACAACGAGAAGCGCAAAGCTCGATTGTGGTGCCAGGCCAAGGCGGACCAGGCGGTGGCGCCCCTGGACAAGGCCCTTTGGGCAATATTCAGTTGAAATAACTTAGGCAGGCTCGGTCTAACCGAGCCTGTTAATGGCCTATGTGCGTAGGCCAACACCTCGTTGTAAGAGGCTCAAGCAAACCCCGAACAGCACCACGCCGAAGCCTGTGATGATGGCATAGGCGACCCACAAAGGCACATCACTCACCCCCAATATGCCGTAGCGAAAGGCATTGACCATGTAAACGATCGGGTTGGCCAAAGAGACTTGTTGCCAAAAGCCAGGTAGCAAAGTCACTGAGAAAAAGACCCCACCGAGGTAAGTCATTGGTTGCAACACAAACGTCGGAATAATGGAGATGTCATCAAACTTTTGGGCATAGACGCCATTAATAAAGCCACCCAAAGCGAAAGTGACGGAGGTCAGGACCAAGATGCTCAAGGTGACCCAGACATTGTGCATTTGAAAGCCAGCGAAGAAAGACGCCACCAACCAAACCAAAATGCCTACCACCAAAGCACGCACGACCGCCCCTGAAATATAGCCAAGCAAAATAATCCAAGGGGGAAGTGGCGAAATCAAAAGTTCTTCAATGTGTTTTCCAAACTTGGCACCAAAAAATGAGCTAGTCACATTGCCATAGGAATTGGTAATCACCGTCAGCATGATCAAGCCAGGCACAATAAATTCCATGTAAGGCATGCCACCCATCTCGCCAACTCGGCGGCCGATAATGGCACCGAAGATGACAAAGTAAAGGGTCATCGTGATCACCGGCGGGATCAAGGTTTGCGCCCATATGCGCACAATCCGTGTGACTTCTTTGATCAGAATGGTTTGATATCCGATCCAGAAACTTCGTGCAGAGACTTTCTCACTCATACGGCACCCGCTTTGACGTTTTCAGAGTCGGCATGGACTAGGCGAACAAACAGTTCTTCTAATCGGTTCACTTTATTGCGCATAGAACTCACCTCAATGCCTGCTTCTTCTAGTGCACGGAACAGACGATTGAGACTTTTTGATTTTGGGATGCTGGCTTCGATCGTGGTGGGGTCTCTCAACACCAATTCAATGCCTTCGATAACGGGCAGTGTCTCAATGGCTTGTCTAAGATCAAGCACAAAGGTCTCCACATCGAGTTTACTCAACAGCGCCTTGATGGTTGTGTTCTCAACAATCTCACCATGATCAATGATGGCAATGTTGCGGCACAGGTTTTCAGCTTCTTCTAGGTAATGCGTGGTCAAAATGACCGTGGTCCCTGCTTGGTTGATTTCTTCAATAAAGCGCCAGATAGACCGCCTGATTTCAATGTCCACACCGGCGGTTGGCTCATCAAGAATCAACAGTCGTGGCTCATGCACCATGGCTCTGGCGATTAGCAACCGACGCTTCATGCCCCCAGATAGGGTTCTCGACATTGAAAACGCCTTATCCCACAGCTCAAGCTTCTTTAAATAGTATTCAGCGCGTTCTCGAGCGATGGCTCGGGGAACACCGTAGTACCCTCCCTGGTTGACCACGATATCGAAGGGCTTTTCAAACTGATTGAAATTCACCTCTTGGGGCACCAAGCCGATTTCAGCCATGGCTTTGGAGCGGTCTTTCTGAACACTCGTGCCAAATACTTTGGTCTCTCCCTCGCTCGCGTTTACCAGCGAAGAGATGATGCCAATCAGGGTAGATTTTCCTGCGCCATTGGGCCCCAACAGCGCAAAAAAATCGCCTTCAGTGACCTGAAGATCGATGCCCTTTAAAGCAACGACACCATTTTTATAGGTCTTCTTTAAGTGATTCACTTCTAAGGCGAGCATGACTTTTGGCCTGTTGGTCAGTAATCGGATTATCTGTATACTGTTCTATTCTCTTATAAATTGCATCCACGCGAGGCGAAACCTTGTCTTTTTTTTACCGAATCAGTCGGCCTTTGGCGCTGGCGGCTTTGTTTGTCCACCCTGTTTTTGCCCAAACAGAACCCAATTACGACTTACTTGAGCTGTGCGAACTCAGCACACCCGGAGGTCAATACACCACACAAGCGCGATGTGGGACGCTATCGGTCACTGAGGATCCTAACGCCTCAGGCGCTGATGCGACCATGATTGACTTGGCTTATGCTGTCTTGCCAGCCAGAAATGGCAAAGGCGCACCTGATCCTGTGTTCTTTTTGGCAGGCGGCCCAGGTCAGTCGGCCAGAGAAACTGCACCTATGATGCAGCGTGCGTTGCGTGATATTCATGCCAACCGAGACCTTATTTTTCTCGACCAGCGCGGGACAGGTGGCTCTAACAAACTCAATTGTGAGTTTAGTGAGGATGAGGCCGCTTGGATTGAGCCTGACCCTGACTACGCGGTGGAGGCATTGGAAAAATGTCGCCAAGGCTGGTCTGCGGATGTCGCGCATTACACCACCACCGTGGCTGCGAGTGATATCGACGCGCTGAGAGCCCATCTGGGCTTTGAGACCATCAACATTATTGGTGGCTCTTATGGCACGCGGGTGGGTCAGGTGTATATGAAGGACTACCCCAACCGTGTTCGCACAGCGATCCTCGATGGCATCGCCCCCATGCGGTTAGCGCTCGGCGCAGAGCATGGGCCATCGCTTGATCGGGCACTGGAAGCGATTATCGCCGCCTGCGATGCCGATCCTGCTTGCCAAGCAGCTTTCCCCGAGCTTCAATCGGCTTTCGACCAGCTGAAAACGACTTACGATGATTGGTCAGATGGGCCAGTCATCTCTGTTACCCACCCTCGATTGGGTGAGTCGATAGAGATCACCTTCTCCAGGACCGTGCTGGCCACTGCGCTGAGATTTCTGGCCTATGATCCTGCCACGCAAATGCTTTTGCCGTACTTGATTCATGAGGCCGCGGTGACAGGGCAGCCTCAACGCATTGCCGCACAAGCCATGATGATCGGTGAGCAAATGACCGATGCGATCGCGATTGGCCTTAACTTTGCGGTGGGCTGCGCCGAAGATTGGCCAATCTGGCCGATGGATTTGGATGTCTCCCAAACCCTATTGGGTGACAGCATTGGCGAGCTATATGAGCGGGTGTGTGAGACCTGGCCCCAGACCAGCGTGCCAGAAGATTTTCATGCGCCTTATGGCGGGGACACCCCCATCTTGCTGCTATCGGGTGAGTTTGATCCGGTGACCCCACCCAGTTACGGTGAGGAGGTCTTGGCCGTGTCTAGCAACGCCGAACACCTCATTGCCAAAGGGCGTGGCCACATTGTGATTACCCTGCCTTGCATGGCTTCCATATCGGAGGCGTTTATTAGCGCGGGGACACTCGAGGGCTTGGATGTCTCTTGTATGGATGCGCTGGGTTCAGAACCCTTTTTCACTGACTTATTAGGACCGTTGCCATGATTGAAGTCCATGAACTTGTCAAAACATTTAACAAGGGCAAAGTGGTGGCGGTCAATGGCGTCAGCTTTCGTGCCAAAGATGGTCAAATCACAGGCTTGCTTGGGCCGAATGGCGCTGGCAAGACCACCACGCTTCGAATGCTGTATACCCTGCTACCACCCGACCAAGGGCACATGACCATTGATGGCATCAACCCTGCCCATGAATCGGTGGCTGTGAAGCGCGCCATTGGTGTGGTGCCTGATTCGCGGGGCTTATATGACCGACTCACCGCCAGAGAGAACATCGCCTATTACGGTCGGCTCCATGGGCTGTCGGCTGAACGAATTGAACAGCAGATCCAAAAGTTTTGTGATGTGCTCGACATGCATGAATTTATTGACCGGAAAACCAATGGCTTCTCACAAGGCCAACGCGTCAAGGTCGCAATCGCCCGCGCGCTGATCCATGACCCAAAAACCGTGTTGCTTGACGAGCCAACCAACGGCTTGGATGTCATGACCACCCGCGCATTGCGAGAGTTTTTGCGTGGGCTCAAGGCCGAGGGCCGGTGTGTGGTGCTCTCTACCCACATCATGCAAGAGGTGGCTGCCTTGTGCGATCACATTGTGATTATCGCCAAAGGCCAAGTGGCGGCAGAGGGTAGCGCTGACAAGCTGCTGGCCCAGTCAGGTCGCGACACGTTAGAAGATGCGTTTGTTCAATTAATCGGTAGCGATGAGGGCTTGTTGTCATGATGGCGGTCTGGTGGAAAGAAGTGATGGATAACCTGAGAGACCGGCGGGTGGTCTTGTCGACACTGGTCTTTGGTCCTCTGTTTGGACCTGTCCTCTTGGTGGTGATGTTGACTTTCGCAGAGCGGCAAACCGCCGAACGTTTGGAGTCTGCATTGGAGTTGCCCGTCGTGGGGGCCGAGTATGCGCCCAACCTCATTGGCTATCTCGAACGCCAAGGCGTGTTAATCCAAGACCCACCGGCTGTTCCTGAGGCGGCGATCAAGAGCGAGGAAGAAGAAGTCATCCTCAGGATTCCCTCGAACTTCGCCGAGGCGTGGGAAGAAGGCGAACCCGCGCCCGTTGAGATTCTGGCAGATCAATCGCGGCGTTATTCTGGAACCACGATCGCGAGATTGCGCGGTTACCTCAGAAGCTACGCTGGCACGATTGGTCAGTTGCGGCTTCAGATGCGGGGGATTTCACCAAGTCTGACGCGTCCACTTAATATCCAGACCGTGGATCTTTCAACCCCTGAAGCACGTGGCGGGACCGTGTTGTCGTTTTTACCCTACTTCATCATGATTATGGTGTTCGTGGGCTCGATGCATATGGCCACCGATACCACGGCCGGGGAGCGTGAGAGAAAGTCTCTTGAACCTCTGCTCATTAACCCACTGCCCCGTTGGCAAATCATGGCGGGCAAATTGGTAGCGACCACGACCTTCGGGCTCGCGACCTTGGTGTTGGGCTTGACCGCGTTTGTCGTGGCGATGGGCTTTTTGCCCCTGGATAACATGAACATGACCCTAAACCTTGACTTCAAAGTCGCGGCGTGGGTGTTTGTGATGACCTCCCCAGCCGCTTTGTTAGCCGCAGCAATGCTGATTATCTTGGCATCGTTTGCCAAGAGTTACCGAGAAGCCCAGAGCTATATGGGGATGGTGGTGTTGGTGCCGATGTTGCCTAGCCTCTACATTCTGATTAACCCCACCAAAGCTGAGCAATGGATGAGCTTCGTGCCTTTACTCAGTCAAAACGTGTTGATCTTAGAGTTGGTGAGGGGTGAGCCGATTAACTTCCTATGGCTCGGTTTTTGTATCGCCTCAACGACCGTAGTGGCTTTGGTGCTCGCAGCGATTGCTGGCACACTCTACAGCCGACCAAACTTGATCTTTACTTCAGACTAGGTTTTTTTGACAAACCACGGGATGAATGGAGAGGTGGTGCGCTGGTACTCAACATAGCGCTCGCCTCTCGACTTGATGGCTTGCTTTTCAGTGTAGGGAATGCCGGTGATACGGTATAGGAACAAAAGCATCACCCAAGGGGCCAGCCACGCCACCCAGACATAACCACTGCCCCACGCGATCAGGGGGTAGCTAAACCAATGCAACCATTCAAAAAAGTAGTTCGGGTGACGGGAGTAGCGCCACAGGCCGACGTTACAGACCTGGCCTTTGTTAGCAGGGTCTGCCCGAAATCTGGCCAACTGTTGATCGGCCACCGATTCACCAGCCAAACTCACAAGCCACATCCCCACGCCTGCCAAGACCCAGCCGCTCAAACCAGGCTGGCTGTCTTGGGCGACTGCCCAGGCAGGGAGTGCGAATAACCAAGCCACGGTGGCTTGGGCCATAAAGAAAAACCACATTCTCAAGTTCACCGCATCACCCCAATGAGCGCGCAGTGCTTGATAGCGTCCGTCCTCTTCCTCATGGCTTTTTAAGCGCTGGACCATATGCGTGGTGAGGCGCAAAGACCAAGTACCCGCCACCAACGCAGCCAAGATGCGCTTTTCCACGGCGCCCTCGCCTAAAAGTGCAAACACCACAGCCAAAAGTCCGATAGTGCCCGCCCAAGCCGCGTCAACCCAGTCGGCCCGTCCAGAGCGAAGTTGCCAAACCCACAGGGCCGTCATGCCCAGGGCTGCGATGAGAAAGGAGAGGATCAATAGGTTCATGCCCCTTTGTAGCGCTGAGTAGATGAATCTCAGATGAAGGGCGGTGATAGGGCAAATGGGGGATGGTTTTCTATTTCAGGCTTTTCGGGCACAATGGGCGCTTAAGTTAGGATGCCCATCATGCCACTGCCCCACCTTCTCTTATTGCTCATGGTCTGCTTTATCTGGGCAGGTAACTTCATCATCTCCGCCTGGGCGGTCCAGTACCTTGAGCCTGTGACGTACACCGTGGTGCGCTTTGCGATGGTGTTTTTGCTGATTTTCCCGCTACTGCGTCCGCCCGCGCCTGGGCAGTGGGTCAAGCTGGTGGCGACCTGTTGGTCGGTGGGGGCGTTGCATTTTGCATTTTTGTTCATGGCGCTGGGACGGTCATCCGATGTGTCTTCCGTGGCCTTGCTGATGCAAGTCTATATCCCGATCTCCACGTTGTTTGCGGTGATTTTTCTTGGTGAGCGCATTGGTTGGCGAACCACGTCAGGGATCGCGCTGTCTTTTTCTGGGGTGCTGGTGATGGGATTTGATCCCCTGATTTTGGCCCAGTTAGATGTCTTGTTGCTGGTGCTCTTATCAGCCATTGCACTCGGGGCGGGCACGATCATGATGCGGCAACTCAAAGCGGTGAGCGTGATGAACTTCCAAGCCTGGAACGCGTTGTTTGCGTTTATCCCGTTGATGGCTCTGGCCTTGTGGATTGAATCGCCCGTTGAAACCATTGTGATGAGCATTGAAGCGCAACCCAGTGTTTGGGCAGCTGTGGCTTACTCATCGGTCGGGGCATCGATTGTGGGGCATGGGACCTTTTATTGGTTGGTCCAACGGCATGAAGTCAACAAACTATTGCCCGTGCTGCTGCTGATTCCGGTGTTGGCCGTATTGATGGGGATTGTCTTTTGGGGTGACCGACCGGGGCCTCGGCTTTTGCTCGGGGGTGGTTTGGTATTAAGTGGCGTGTTGTGGATTACCCTGAGGGCGCGGTGGCGCCGAGTCGCCAAACCCGACACGCCACCGGCGACTTAGGCACTTACTGAAAGCCAGGTTGACCGATTTGCTCTGGAAATTGAGGGACTTTCTGGAGGCGCGAGGCGTCATAGCCAAGCGCGGTGAAGCGGTCTAGCAGGGATTGGTAAAGCGCGTCGTCTAGGCGGGGCGTTCGCGCCATAATCCAGGCATAGTCTCGGGAGGGGTGGCCCACCAGCGTCCAGCCATAGTCCTCATCGAGGGCAACGATGTAGTAGCCAAAGGTAAATGGCCAGTAAAAACGAACCTTCCAGGTCGCGTTGGTGTCTCCATCAACCACCCACGCCACACCCTCTAAGCGTTTTTCCGGGGCGTCAAAGTCTCCTTTTTTATAGAGATAGATGTCATCCATTCGACCATCTTCTCGGGGGCGGTAGATGGCCCGGCCAGCCACATTGCCTCGCTCGCCAAAGTAGGGAATGTTGGCAATCACATACCACTGGCCCATGTAGCGCTCCAAATCGACCTGATCGACTGTAGGGAGTGGCTCATGGGACTGAAACACCGCACACCCTGAGAGGACAAAAACACAGACCATCGCCGCCAATATTGATTTCATGAAAACACGCTCTTTTGGAAGAATCTACGAATATTAAACGCCAAATCCCGTGAAAACGGCGTTAGCGCTTGATTTGTTCTAATGTGCTAGTGTAATATCACGCTATTACATTGGAACAAATAGGTAGGCAGGCATGAAACAATTGGACCCCGAGCGCATTCAAGCGAACCGAGCCGCCAGATCCAGTCTGGCAGAGGCGTTTGCGGCGATGGAGACCCCCGATGAGCTACGCGCGTTGCTTCGGGACCTGACCACCCCCGCAGAGCTTGAGGCGCTAGTGGACCGCTGGCGGGTGGTGCAATTGCTTGACCAAGGCCTCCCCTACCGAGAGATCAATGCCCAAACGGGGGTCAGTGTCACCACCATTGGTCGGGTGGCCAGGTTTTTGGAATCCGGCCACGGCGGTTATCGCATTGCCTTGGAACGAACCCAGCGTCAAGAAGCCGACACCCCCGCCTTGGAGAACCGCGCATGACCCGCCTCAAGCTCGCCATTCAAAAATCTGGGCGCTTGTCTGAGGACTCGCTTGCGTTATTAGAGCGGTCTGGCCTCAAATTTGCCCGCAGCAAAGACAAACTCTTTTGGTACGGGGAGACCTTACCCATTGATCTTCTTTTGGTGAGAGACGATGACATCCCCCGATTACTGCTCGCCGGTGTCTGCCAACTAGGCATTGTTGGTGGCAATGTGGCCCAAGAAAAAGTGCTTTCTGAGAAGGCCTCACCAGACCTTCAGCCACTCCTAAGACTCGGGTTCGGGCGCTGTCGCTTGATGCTGGCTGCCCCCGAGGGCGGCCCCATTCGGGGTGTTAACGACCTCGAGGGCAAACGAATCGCCACCAGTTATCCTGCGCTCACGCAGCAATATCTGGAAAACGCAGGGGTGCGCTCGGATGTGGTCTTTCTCAACGGTGCGGTCGAAATTGCCCCCTCCATGGGCTCAGCGGATGCCATCGTGGACCTGGTCTCCACAGGGACCACCCTTCGGGCCAACCACTTAGAGGTGATCGATGAGGTGCTGAGCTCAGAGGCGGGGCTATATCGCTGCCCAAACCCCCTGTCTTCTGAGGCTGAGCGCTTAATTCAAACCTTATTGACACGAATTGAAGGTGTCCAACAGGCCCAAGAAGCGAAATATGTGATGATGCACGCCCCCAAAGCCAAGTTGTCTGAGATCACCGCCTTACTGCCGGGCGCTGAAACCCCGACCGTGCTGAGCTTGGAGGGGAACGATGATCGGGTAGCGCTCCATGCCATGTGCACCGAGCAGGTCTTTTGGGAGCATTTGGAAGAACTCAAAAAAGCCGGCGCATCCGCCATTTTAGTGCTGCCTGTGGAGAAGATGCTCGCATGATCACGCTGACACCTCAACGCATCACTGACCTGGACGCCCCTGAGCTGGCCAATGCCCTAGAACGCCCAAAACTAGAAACCGACCAGGCTTTGCAAGCGCAGGTGGCTGACATTGTGGCCGCTGTTCGCGCCGGTGGCGATGCCGCTCTCCAGGCCTTGGGCGCACAGTACGATGCCCAGCCTGCCAAAGCGCTGTGGGCCACCGCTCGGGATTTGAAAAATGCCAAAAAGGCGTTAGATAGCGACCTGATCGATGCCATTGACAGCGCGATCGATACCGTTCGTGCATTTCATGAGGCTGGGCTACCGAAGTCCATTGCCGTCGAAACCGCCCCGGGCGTCACTTGTCAGGCGGTCTATCGGCCCTTGAATGCTGTGGGACTCTATGTGCCGGCTGGCGGGGCACCCCTGCCCTCGACGGCCATCATGTTGGGCGTGCCCGCCCAATTGGCCGGCTGTGAGCAAGTGGTGCTCGCCACCCCGCCTGGCCCCGATGGCTTGGCCGACCCTGCGGTTGGCTATATCGCCACCCAACTGGGGATTGACCAAGTGTTGGTGGCCGGTGGCGCCCAAGCCATTGCGGCCATGGCTTATGGCACCGAAACCGTGCCCTCAGCCACCAAACTCTTTGGTCCTGGCAACCGGTTTGTGACCGAAGCCAAGCGTCAGGTGGCCATGGATTTGGAAGGGGCGGCCATGGATATGCCTGCTGGGCCATCTGAGGTGATGGTCGTCGCTGATGCCAGTGCCAACGCAGACTTTGTGGCTGCCGATTTGCTCTCCCAAGCAGAACATGGGCCGGATTCACAGGTGATTTTGGTCACCGACAACGACTCCTTGGCCAACGACGTGATTCAAGCACTGAAAGACCACCTCCCGAGCCTCAACCGAGCTGAGATTGCGACAGCGGCACTCGCCCACGCCCGCATCTTGGTGGTGTCTGATTTGGCCATGGCCCTTGGTGTGGCCAACCGCTATGCGCCGGAGCACTTGATCTTGGCGGGTGAAGACGCCCCAATGTGGGCCAGTCTCATTGACACCGCAGGTTCAGTGTTTGTCGGGCACTACACCCCTGAGGCCTTGGGGGACTACATCTCAGGAACCAACCATGTCTTACCCACAGGTGGCTGGGCAAAGGTCTATGCTGGTTTATCCACCACGGATTTTATGCGCCGGATGACGGTGCAAAGCGCCACGGCAGATGGCTTAAAGGCCCTGGGCCCAAAAGCCTGCCGGTTAGCGCAACACGAAGGGCTGGGCGCGCATGCCTTGGCCATTGAGCTCCGCCTGAAAGCTCTGGGGGCCTTTTGATGACTGCCTCGACGCCGCCATTTGGTGATTGGGTAAGGCCAGCGCTTCGTCGGCTCAAGCCCTATGCCTCCGCTCGAAGCATTGACCCTGACGGGACGGCTTTGGTCGCCTTGGATGCCAATGAAAATCCGTATCCAGTAGACCCAGACCAACCGCTCAATCGCTACCCTGACCCCCAACCCAAGAGCCTAGTTCAAGCCTTGGCCAGCCATTACGGGGTCGAAGCCGATCAGCTTCTGATCACCCGAGGTTCTGATGAAGGCATTGATTTGTTGATGCGTCTGTTTTGTCAGCCTGACAAAGACCGCATCATGGTCCAATCGCCTTGTTTTGGAATGTACGCACTGTATGCCCAGATCCAAGGTGCCCAAGTGGTTGACGTGCCACTCATCCAAGGGAAAACCGATTGGGCGGTGAATTGGCTTCAGATCGAGCAAGCCCCTGAATGTCGGCTTTATTTTTTCTGTTCGCCCAACAACCCGACCGGTCAATGCATTGACTCGCTGTCTTTATTGACCTTCGCCAAGCAGGTCCAAGACACTGCTGTGGTCGTCGTTGATGAGGCCTACATTGAGTTTTGTGACCAAGACAGCCTGGCCAGTTTGGTCGCACACCAACCCAATATTGTGGTGTTGCGCACTTTATCCAAAGCCTTTGCGTTAGCGGGGGCCCGCTTAGGGGCAGTGGTTGCGCACCCAGACTTAATCGGCTGGCTAAAGCGCATCATCGCACCCTATCCCTTGCCGACGCCATCGGTTGACGCTGCGCTTCGGGCACTGCGCCCAGAAGCGCTGGAGGCTCAGTCGGCGCAACTTCGTCAACTATCGGACAACAAACAAGCGCTGATCGCCGCTCTGAAAGGCCGTCCTTTCGTCTTTGACCTGTGGCCAGGGCAGGCCAATTTTGTCTTGGTCCGCGTTGACGATGCTGATCGATTGATGCGTCATTGTTTAGACCGCGGCATTCGTCTGAGAAACCAATCACATCAAGCGCGCTTGGAAAACTGTGTCCGCATCACGGTTGGGGACAACGCCCAAACCAAAACACTGCTGGAAGCCTTGGATGCTTATCAGCCTAACCCGCAATCGAATATCGCTTAAGGATGCCTCATGGCCTATCAGAAAATCTTATTCATTGACCGTGATGGCACGCTGATTAAAGAGCCTGCAGACGAACAAATCGACAGCTTTGAGAAATTGGCGTTGGTCGACAACGTGATTCCTGCGTTGCTCAAACTCAAAAATGCCGGATACCGTTTTGTGATGGTCACCAACCAAGATGGATTAGGCACGGCATCTTTTCCTCAAGCCAGCTTTGATGGCCCGCAGGCCTTGCTGCTCCAGATTCTGAGCTCTCAAGGCATTGCCTTTGATGCCATTCATATTGACCCCTCTTTGCCCGAGGACCAAGCGCCGACTCGCAAGCCAGGGGTAGGGATGGTGCTGTCTTATCTGCAAGACCCCTCAATGGACCGAAGCCGGTCGGCGGTGATTGGTGACCGAGAAACAGACCTGCGCTTGGCCCAAAACATGGGACTGGCTGGGTATTTAATTGGTGATGACGCCGATGATTGGTTAAGCCTTGCCGACAAACTGATCAACGCACCCCGCCAGGCTCAGATCACTCGCCAAACCAACGAGACCCAGATCGAGGTGGCCCTAAATCTTGACCAAGCAACGGCCCCAAGTAACCACACAGGCATTGGTTTTTTTGATCACATGCTGGATCAATTGGCGGCGCATGGCGGCTTTGGTCTAGAGATTACTTGCAAAGGTGATTTGCATATCGATGAGCACCACACAGTCGAAGACACCGCGCTCGCGCTCGGTCAAGCGCTTGATCAGGCCTTGGGTGATCGCCATGGGGTAGGGCGTTATGGCTTTACGTTACCAATGGATGAGACGCTGGCCCGAGCGGCGATTGATTTGTCTGGGCGGCCTCAGTTTGTTTTTAAAGGGGCGTTCGGTCGCGACAGTGTTGGCGATCTCCCAGTAGAAATGGTGAAGCACTTTTTTCAATCACTGGCCCAAACGCTTAGGGCCGCCATTCATATCACCGTGGAAGGCGATAACACCCATCACCAAATTGAAGGCTGCTTTAAAGCGGTGGGCCGCGCTTTGCGTCCGGCATTGGCCAGACAATCCGATGGCACACTGCCCTCGACCAAGGGGGTGTTGTAGGCCATGGATGTCGCCGTGATTGATTCAGGCGGGGCCAATGTGGGGTCGGTGTTGCAAGCGCTGGCCCGTTTATCGGTCGATGCCCAACTGACCCAAGATGCCGAGGCGATTCAACAGGCACCGCGCGTCATTTTGCCAGGCGTGGGCACAGCGCACGCGGCGATGGACACCTTGCAAAGCGCTGGTCTGGTCTCGACCATCCAGCAGCTGACTCAACCTGTGCTAGGCATTTGTTTAGGTCTTCAACTGTTATTTGATGCCTCCACCGAAGGGGAGAAAACAACACCGTGTTTGGGCATCATCGGGGGCGTCGTTGAAAAACTGCCCAATGAGGGGACTTTGCGACTGCCCCACATGGGCTGGTCTCAAATTGAGTGGGTTAAAGAAGACCCCGTGGCCACCCATCTGATGGCGGGGGATTGGTTTTATTTTGTCCACAGCTACGCGGTGCTTGCGCCTTGCCCCGCCATCGTCGCCACGAGCGATCACGGCCAGCCGTTTGCCGCCGTGGTTCGTCATCATAATTTTGTGGCTTGCCAGTTTCATCCTGAAAAATCAGCGGATGCGGGCCAGCGCTTACTGCAAGGATTTTTGGCCTCATGAGACTCATACCAGCGCTAGATTTGATCGACGGTCGGGTAGTGCGACTCTCCCAAGGAGACTATGCCAAGCAAACCACCTATACCGAGGATGCCATCGA
This sequence comes from Wenzhouxiangellaceae bacterium, assembly GCA_023258355.1. Taxonomy (GTDB): domain Bacteria; phylum Pseudomonadota; class Gammaproteobacteria; order Xanthomonadales; family Wenzhouxiangellaceae; genus Wenzhouxiangella. The sequence goes on from JALQZL010000004.1 coordinate 14,356, forward strand.
CCAAGCTTTGGCCTATGAGGCCGCGGGTGCGCAGTGGTTGCATGTGGTTGACCTCGACAGCGCACGATCGGGTGGAACAGCCAACCTTGGCCTGATTGAAAAGATGTGCCGCGCCTTAACCATCCCCGTTCAATGTGGAGGTGGCGTGCGAACAAAAGAGGATATCCAAAAGCGCTTGGATCTCGGCATTCGTCGGGTTGTGGTCGGCAGCGTCTGTATCCAAACCCCTGAGCTTTTTATCGACTGGCTGGGTCATTTTGGCCGTGACGCGCTCGTCGCTGGACTCGACGTCAAAGCCGAGCAAAACGAAGGTGCGCCGAAGTGGATTCCTCAAGCCTCAGGATGGACGCAAGCCAGCGATCAAGACCTGTGGTCGTTGCTCGATCAGTTTATGCCAGCTGGATTGCTTCATTGTTTGTGTACAGACATCGCCCGTGATGGCATGTTGCAAGGCAGCGCCACCGAACTCTATCAGCAACTTCATCAACGCTACCCAGACTTGGCAATTCAAGCCTCAGGGGGCATTGGGCAAGTGGCTGATCTCGAGAGAACCCAAGCCTCTGGCGTGGCTGGTTGTATTGTCGGGCGAGCGTTGCTCGAAGGCAAAGTGGGCTTGAGTGACATTGGTCGTTTTCAGCCCACCCCAGCGGACGCCCGCTAATGGTGGCGGTTCGCATCATCCCCTGTCTGGATGTCCGAGACGGTGAAGTCGTCAAGGGCGTTCGCTTCAAAGACCACCGCCGAATGGGGGGCATCGTTGAGTTGGCGACCCTCTATCGCGAACAAGGGGCAGATGAACTGGTGTTTTATGACATCACCGCCAGCCCTGAGCGTCGCAGCGTGGATCTTCAGTGGATCGAGCGGGTGGCCGAGGCCATTGATATCCCTTTTTGTGTGGCAGGTGGCATCCGTGATGTTGACACCGCCCGCCAAATCCTCAAGGCAGGGGCCGACAAAATTTCAATCAATTCACCCGCCTTGGCAGACCCCTCGCTGATCGCGCGGTTGGTGGATGCTTTGGGCTCTCAATGCATTGTGGTGGGGATCGACTCGGTGGCAGAACAGGGGCAATGGTGGGTCCGGCAGTATACCGGGCGCCCAGAAGCCATGGTCAATCCCCATCGGCTCACCGCTGAGTGGCTTGAGGAGGTTCAGCGCCTTGGCGCCGGGGAGGTGGTCTTAAATTGCATGGATGCCGACGGGGTTCGACAAGGCTATGACATCGATCAGCTTAGAATACTTCGAAGGATCTGTCAGGTCCCCCTCATTGCCTCTGGCGGGGCGGGTGAGGCCAGCCACTTTGTGGATGTGTTTCAACAAGCCGATGTGGACGGTGCACTGGCTGCCACGGTGTTCCATACTCAAACGCTGCCTATTCCGAAGTTGAAGCATCACCTACTGGCATGTGGTTTACCGATTCGCCCCGCCAATTCTCAAGGATAAAACATGACCGAACTCTCCCTTAATCAACGCATTAACTGGGACAAAGTGGATGGTTTGGTGCCCGCCATCATTCAACACCACCTCTCTGGTGAGGTCTTAATGCTGGGCTACATGAACCAAGAGGCGCTAGAAAAAACCCTCGATGAAGGGAAGGTCACTTTTTTTTCGCGCGCTAAAAACAGGCTTTGGACAAAAGGTGAAACTTCTGGACACTTTCTGCTACTCAAAACCTTGAGCCTAGACTGCGACCAGGACACGCTGCTGGTGCTTGCCGACCCCCAAGGCCCCACCTGCCATCTCAACAACGAGACCTGTTTTGGTGATCAGGGGCCGCCAAGCCCGATGCTGAGCTCGCTTGAGCGCATCATCCATCAACGCGCCTTAACCCACACCAAGGACGGACAGGCATCACCGAGCTACACCCAAACACTCTTGGCCGAAGGGATTCAACGATGCGCTCAAAAAGTAGGGGAGGAAGGGGTTGAGGTGGCCTTGGCCGCCACCTCGGGAGATCAAGACGCCTTATGCGCTGAAGCCGCTGATCTTCTGTATCACTTGTTGGTGACGTTAAAAGCGGCGGATGTCTCGCTCAATGATGTGCTCCAAGTGCTACAAACACGCCATCAATCAGCAGCCACCAACTGAGACCACGCTTCCAAAGCATCGGCCACACCCGCCTCGTAGAACTGTCGGCCATGGTCTAAGGTCGCCATCTGTGGCCGTGAGCCAATCCGTCCATCAGCGAAGCGTTGTCGGTAATCAAAGCAATCTCGGATCTCACCAAAAGGGGCTTGGTCAGGGTCTAATGGCACCTGTCTCATTTGGTCGGGATAAGCATGCCAAGTCAAAGCGATCTCCGATGGGGTGGCGTGCCAGCCATCCGCCTCACCGTAGAGCTCGTCAATCAGGCGACGAACGCGCGGCCCATGGAACCAATTGAAGAGCTTCATCGCCAAACCACTCGGCTCACGGGCCAGGCTGTGTTCAGCCCAGATTTGCGCAAAAGCCGTCTCGGTGGTGTTGATATTGCCGCCATGCCCATTTAAAAACATGAATTTCTTAAACCCATGGCCTTTCAATGAGGTGATCACATCATGGATCACAGCCATCAATGTCGTCGGGCGCAAGGTGATGGTGCCCGGGAAAGCCAAATGGTGTTGCGCCATCCCAATAGAGAGGGTAGGGCCAACCAAAATCCCTTGATCGGATAACCCCTCGGCGATGGTCTCAGGACAAATGGCATCGGTACCAATCAATCCTGTGGGCCCATGTTGTTCTGTTGAGCCAATGGGAATCACGATGCCTTGTGAGTCTTTGAGATAAGCCTCCACTTCTGGCCATGTGGCGTGTTGCAATTTCATATCGACCGCTCCTCGTTTATGAGATTTGGCTGGGATGCCAAACCTCAACCTCAACCAACAATTCTTCCCGACAAATTTCGCCCACCAATGCCATTAACCGAACGGCTGGCCAGCGTTCCCGAACCACCGCTTCGACTTGGCCCCAATCGGCACCATGGCGAACATAAACACGGACAAAACTGTTGTCATTTAAATCAGGCAGCGCTGGCTGGCGAGACTGTGCTTCCCTCAGCACAGCCTCCACGTTAATCAACGCCTCCCTCGTTTGGGCAACCACATCATCATGGTGGGCTGAGGCGTGACCCACAACAGAGGCTGTCCCCGAAATCAGCAAACCCACCCCATCGCTATCATCCACGCCATTTAGATTCACCTCAGTGGCCCGAGCAAACGCTGGGCTGGCTGGGCCATATTGAGGTGGGTATTGCCAAGCACTCACTTGCCTTGGATTCTCAATAGACCGGCCTTTTTGTTGACCAACCAAAGCAAATAACCGAAACACCTGATCCTGGCAGCCGATGGCGGTCGCCGCACACATCCGCTGCTCACTCAGCCCGAGTTCCGCGAGGGCCAAGGCCCTGCCAACACAAAAGCGCCGATAACGCTCTTGGTCATGCTCGCCTTGGTTGATGCCAGGAATAAACTGCCAAATGCGCAGCAGTTGGGGTTGGCCCAACGCACTGGCTTGGGCACACAGATCCAAATAAGCTTGCCTAACCAAAGGGGCAGGATCGTTCATGACAGGATCGTCAACATTGATATTGATGATAGACAAGCGCGCGTCAGGCCCGGACCAGACCTCACTGGCGACGTCGCCGCCGACTTGAACCAACCCCAATGTCTGGGGCTCAAACACCACCCAAGGCGCATGCGCCATGCTTGAAGAGGTCACCGTTAAGAGATTGGCGTTAGTCATCGTCTTATTTTAACGACTTCACGTCAGTCACTTCTGAGTATCCATCAATCCATTGTTGCTCTGTCGGGCAAGCACACTTGGTGCGATACTATAGGGGTCTTGTTTGTCGGGAATGTGAAAATGTCGAAACGAAAACTGAGTATTTGGGGCTTAGTAGCGCTTTTGTTGTTGGTGGGGTGTGGGAATGCGCCAAGCCCTGTAGGGGCAAGCTCTGCTGAACGAACCGTGATTTTGATTTCGATCGATGGTTTTCGTTATGACTACTTTGATTTAGGCAACACGCCAACCCTAGAGCGCATCGCTTCTCAAGGTCTCCGTGTTGATAGTCTCCACCATGTTTTTCCAACCAAGACATTCCCCACCCACTATACGGTGGTGACTGGGCGCCACCCAGGCCATCATGGGTTGGTTGCCAACAGCATGTGGGACCCTGATCGAGACGCCAGATTTTCATTGGGGAATAGAGAAGCGGTAGAGGATGGGTTTTGGTATGAAGGTGGCGAGCCCATTTGGGTGACCGCTGAGAACCAATCGGTGAAGGCGGCAACGTTTTTTTGGCCCGGATCGGAGGCCCGCATTCGAGGTGTTCGCCCCAGTTATTGGAAAGTTTATGACGGTGACGTGGCCCACGAAGAGCGCATTGCTCAGGTGCTTGACTGGATCGACATGCCCGCCGAAGAACGTCCCCGGCTGATCACTTTGTATTTCAGCACGGTTGACTCTGCGGGACACCGCTATGGCCCAAGAGAAGCGCCTGTCCAAATGGCGTTGGAAGAAATTGACGGGCAACTGGGCACCCTGTTAGATGGGCTGGAAGCGCGCGGTGTTATGGATGAGACCACCCTGATTTTGGCCTCAGACCATGGCATGGCGCGGGTTGATTTTGATCGCTATATCATGCTGGATGACTATTTGGATTTGTCCAAAGTACGCGTCTCCGATTGGGGGCCAGCCACTCAAATTTGGGCAACAGACATGCCCGTCGAGGACATTGTCTCAGCACTCAAAGGGGCACACCCCAAAATGCGGGTCTGGGCAAAAGAGGACATTCCGCCACGGTATCAATTTGGTACGCACCGTCGGGTACCCGATGTGTTGGTTGAGGCGGATATGGGGTGGATGATTTCAAATAAACCTTACATGGCGGGTCGGTCTCAATTTCAACTCTTTGGTATGCACGGCTGGGATCCCGCCCGCATTGAAATGCATGGCGGCATCACCATGATGGGCCCTGATTTTGTGGCTGGCAGCGAAAGCCCCGCGATTCGTTCTGTCGACTTATATGAGCTGATGCCCCACCTGCTGGGGATCACGCCCAGCGAGAATGATGGCACGCTGGCGCCTTTTACCCCCTACCTGAACGCGCAGGACCCCATCCGTTATCAAACAGTTCGCTTTGACTGCGGCACCGATACTGTGGAAGCGCGCGTCGCGCCAATGCATATGGCGCTTCATTGGGAAAATGAAGTGCACGTTCTTGACCGCATTGAAGGTGAGATAAACGGGCCCTCACAAATCTTTGGTGCCACCGGTTTGTCGTTTAGTTTTGATGAAGATGGGGCATCGGTCAGCATCGACGATCGGTTTGTCGCCGACTGCGTCACAATCCAGTAGGCACAACTAAAGGCTTAGCGAATCCCTTGGGCCTTGGCCAGGCTGTAATACAACAAGGGAATCGCAATGACCGTCAAGATTGTTGAGACGGCCAAACCAAAAATAAGTGAAATGGCCAGCCCGCTGAAGATCGGGTCGGTCAAAATAAACAACGCACCCACCATAGCAGACACCGCAGTTAAGGCAATGGGCTTGATGCGCACGGCCCCAGCCAAGACCACGGCGTCCTCAAGAGATTTGCCTTCGTCTAAGAGCTGGCGAATAAACACCACCAACAAAATTGAATTTCTCACGATAATACCGGCCAATGCAATCATGCCGATCATGCTGGTGGCTGTGAACTCTGCCCCCAACAACGCGTGTCCCGGCATAATCCCAACCAGTGTCAATGGAATGGGCGCCATGATGATCAATGGCATGATGTATGCCCGAAATTGAGCGACCAATAACAAGAAGATCACAAACACACCCACCGCATAAGCGATGCCCATGTCTCTAAACGTCTCATAGGTAATTTGCCACTCCCCATCCCACTTAAGGGCGGGTTGGTCGGGCCAATCTGGTTGCTGGATGTAATACTGGGAAGGCCCATCAGTTTGGTCACTCAAAACACTGGCCATGGCAAACATGCCATACAGCGGTGAGTCGACCCGGCCGGCCATATCGGCAGTGACATACGTCACCGGCAATAGGTCTTTGTGATAAATCGGCCCAGCCCAATCCTCTGATTGAATGTCAGCCACTTCACCCAACAAAACCGTGCTTCCTAAGCTTGATTGGAGCGGAATGGAGAGTAGGGCGGCTTGTTGGGCTTGATCCCCCTTGCTCATGATTAATCGGATGGGGATGGCATGTTTCGCGCTTGGGTCGTGAAGATAACTCACAGCGGCTTCGCCCACCGCACGGCTCAAAGCGCGCACTACCTGCGCTTGACTCACCCCGAGCTGGGCTGCCCGGTGTCGGTCCACATTCACAAACCATGCCCCTGTGGGTGCACTGAGACTCGAGTCAATATCGACGAGCCCTTCGATCTCACCCATTTGCTCGACCAAACGTTCAGCCACTGTCGCACGCGATGCGGCATCCGGACCATAGACCTCTGCCACCACGGGTGCCAACACAGGGGGCCCAGGAGGCACTTCTACGATTTTTACACTCGCACCATAACGCGCACCAATCTCGGTGAGCGGCTGTCTCAAAGATAGGGCGATCTCATGAGACTGACGCTCTCTGTCCTCATCAATCAGGTTGACTTGCAAATCCCCTTGCCAAGGTGCTTGGCGCAAATAATATTGTCTGACCAACCCATTAAAGTTTATCGGTGCACTGGTCCCGGCGTAGGCTTGCCAATCAGTGACCTCGTCGACCGTTTCTAAGTATTGGCCCATGGCCGTCAATACCGCCAAAGTCTCTTCGACGGGTGTGCTTTCTGGCATATCCACGACGACTTGAAGCTCAGACTTGTCATCGAAAGGGAGCATCTTTAAGACGACCACCATACACACAGGCAGCAAAGCGGCCAGTCGCGTGACACCGGCCAAACCACCCGCCAAAGTCCAGCGCCGTTTGCTGTCATCGCCAAGGAAAGGGGTTAACAGGCGGCGGAAAAACGCCAGCACAGATGCATTCACACCTTTGGCTGATCCAGTCTCATCCGGCGAATCGGTCAAGGCAATCTCACCCCCAGCTGCCGCACGCTGGTGTCTCAACAAGCGAAGCGCCAGCCAAGGCGCCAAGACGAATGCCACAATGTTGGAAATCACCATACCGGCCGAGGCGTTGATGGGGATGGGACTCATGTAAGGGCCCATGAGACCAGTGACAAACGCCATCGGCAATAAAGCGGCCATCACCGTCAGTGTCGCCATGATGGTGGGTGTACCCACCTCATCAACGGCGGCGGGGACGACCTCGCTTAAGTTCATGCCACCGGCTGCTTTAAAGCGTCTGGAAATGTTTTCGACCACCACAATCGCATCATCAACCAAAATGCCGATGGCAAAAATCAGGGCAAATAAGGAGACGCGGTTTAAGGTAAAACCCCACGCCCAAGAAAACACCAGGGTGACCAGAAGCGTGACGATAACAGAGAGACCAACAATCGTCGCTTGGCGCCACCCCATGCCGGCCAAGACCAACAACATCACAGACAGCGTGGCCATGATCAAATCACTGATCAGTTTCTTTGATTTGGCACCGGCAGTCTTGCCATAGTTTCGGGTAATCAAGACTTCGGTATTGGCAGGAATGACACGGTCTTTTAGTGTTGAAAGCCTTGCTTGAATCGCCTCTGCAATCACGACGGCATTTTGCCCAGGCTTTTTGGCAATGGCGATGGTGACGGCTGGATAAAGGGTGCCTGGCGAGGCATTCCCCGACGGACCAAAGCCCAGTTGGACACTTTGATCAGGGACCGTTCCCCCGCGACGAATCTGGGCGACGTCTTTTAAGAAAATGGCTGAGCCATCTTGAACACCCACCACCAATTGACGGACTTGCTCCACTGTCTCCAAAGGCGTGCCCGCCACCATAGGAATCGAGATGCCTCCTTGGGTGATCCAACGCTCATCACTGGCCTGATTCGCCGATTGAATGGATTCGGCAACCGCATCCAAACTTAAACCAAACCCGGCCAACAAGGCGGGGTCGAACACGACATCAACCCGATCAGGCACGCCCCCAATGGTGTAGACGTCACGGGTACCGGCAACCCGTTTGAGCTCCACTTCCAAAGCATGTGCCAAGCGAGTTAAGTCTTCCCCTGTTTGCTGAAGGGTCGGGTCATACAAAGTGAGTGCCATGATTGGCACATCATCAATGCCTTTGGGTTTGATCACAGGCGCGCTAGCGCCTAGGTTTTGCGGGAACCAATCTTGGTTCGAGAACACTTGGTTGTACAGGCGGACCAGCGCTTCTTGTCGTGGAATACCGACTTCGAACTCAATGGTGATGATCGCTTGGCCGCTGCGAGATACTGAGTAGACATGCTCGACACCCTCGACCTCGCCTAGAATTTGCTCGCCAGGCGTGGCGATCAAACTCTCCACTTCATAGACAGAGGCGCCTGGGAATGCCACGATCACATCGGCCATGGTGACATCAATTTGGGGCTCTTCTTCTTTCGGTGTGATCACCACCACCAAGATGCCCAAAATCAAACCCACCGCTGATAACAGCGGGGTGAGCCTAGAGTCTTGAAAGGCGCGGGCGATGCGACCTGATATACCCAATGATGGTGTGTTCACTTAGCGATCCTTTAGTGTGACCCGTTCGCCTTCTTTCAGGCCAGCCAACACCTCCACTCGTCCATCGCGCTCAACACCCATTCTGATTTGACGTAGCCGCGGTGTATCGTCATCGTCCAAAACATACACACCTCGAAGTTCGCCACGTCGAACAACGGCTGCCTTGGGGATCCAAAGTGCGCTGTGCTCGCCCACAGGCAAACCCACCCGAACCAACATGCCTGGAAAAAGTTGGCCATCAGTTTGGGTGAGATCCATTCGCACACGAAAAGCATGGGTTTTGGGATCAGCGTAGGGGAAGAAGGTCATCTCGCCAGTGCGCAAGATTCGACCGTCATTGAGCGTCACCGTTGCCCGACGTTGTTGGCGGGCGAGATCGGCATAGCGCTGCGGGATAGAGACCACCACCCGCAAAGCTTCGAGAGAAAAGCCTGATAGCAATGGGGTTGAAGGGGTGACGGCTTCTCCTACCTCGACGTGACGTTCGGTCACAATCCCGCCGTAAGGTGCCATGACTTGGGTGTAAGACAACTGCTCTTCGGCTTGAGAAACTGAGGCTTGGGCTTGCGCAAAACGGGCTTGCGCGGCATTGAGTTGATTTCGGGCTTGGTCCAGCTCAGCCTGAGAAGCCACCCCTCGCTCCGCTAAGGGCCCAATACGCTCAAACCGTTGTCGAGCATCCACCATACTGGCTTCGGCTTCCGATAAATTGGCAAGTGCTTGGTTAAGTCTGGCTTGTTGTTCTGTGTCATCCAAAGCCACAATCAAATCGCCAGCGTTCACCACATCATCAACATCGACTGGTAGCGCGATGATGGTGCCACTGGTTTGAGCGGAGACTGTGCTTTGCTGAACCGCCTCAATGCGGCCGTCTAAGCGCACTTCCTCGGTCAGCACATCTCGCACCACTGGCACCCACTCATTTTGGGCAAACGCAGTGAGGTGGGGTAACCAAAAGGTCAAGGTTAAGACAAAGAGCAGCGTAGGCTGGAGGCGACATGTTCGGCTTAGTGTCCACATGATTGACTATCCTTTCAGTGATAGATTGGGGACAAACCCACCTCATTGGCCGACTGTCCCCACTTAGCCAACTATTATATTAGAATTTACTGTTATACGTTTTGGTCTGATTGGTCCTGGCTGTGATAGCCAAGAGAACGGTCTAGATGGGTATCAATTTGGTTCTGGACCCACTGGGCTTGGGCTTCATCCAAATCGCCTCGAAAACCACCGACTTGCGCTTTGCGCACTTTTAATGCCTCTGGGTCTTGGGCATCTCTCAAGCGTAGCGATTCATTTTGGAAATAACCTTCTTTTTCCAGCTTACGCATGTTCTCCACCGCGCCAAAAGCGATGGCTTTTTCATAAGCCTCTTCTGTGAAGTACTCCCCTAACAAACCTGTCACCTGCTTTAGGGTTGCTTCCGTGTTTTGTCTGAGATCTTCATACCGAACAATTAAAGCATTGTCATAGCGGTGAGCCATCTTGGCCCAAAAATTGTAGTAGCGAATGATGGCTGGCAAACCCAGTTGGGGGTTTTGGACAAACGTCCATCGATCCATTGCTTGCCAATCAATGCGGCCATCTGGATTGACATCGGCCTCAATCAACTCTCGTTTAAAGGCCTTTGTCCGCTTTTGATACTGGCGGTGCCAAGACACGACAATGTCGCCAGGGTGGCGAGCCAAGACCAGTGTCTTTTTATTTTGGATCAGCACATCATTGGTCGCATAGGCTTCTGCGATCAAATGTTCGAGGCTGTACCAACCATTGGAAATAATCCAACGTGGCAGGCCTTTTTTTTGTAACGCCAACTCATCGGCAACAAACACTCGCTTCGGCGAAATCCCATCTCGATGATGGTAGAGCTGTGTCAGCAGCGTCCGGAGCCATGTCGAGCCGGTTTTGGGGTGACGAATCATCACCACTTGGCCTCGCGCCAACATGCCTCGGCGCTGTTGATCAAACAGCCGGTACCTTAGGTGGGTTCTGGGTTTCTTAGGGAGCCACCCGGTGAGATATAAAATCCCCCAGTGTTTTATGCGATCGTGACTGATAACCATCATGTATGTGGGTGTCTATGGTCAAGAAAGACTGATGGCGTTTTTTGGGTTTGGGCCGTATTGATTAGTGTTTGGCTCGCTATCAAACAACAAAAAAATAAGTAATATTAATCCACCGATCAATGGGAAAAATCCCAGCAAGATCCACCAGCCAGTCCGTCCCGTGTCATGTAGGCGGCGAACAATCACTGCCATGGTGGGCACCAGCACAAATAGCCCGAAAACAATGGCAGGGAAACCTACGGCATTGAACCCGAAACCCCAATGTCCGCGCACCAAACCACCGCCTGCTTGCCAGCTCAAGAAAAATAGAATGGCGGTATTGACCAAATAGAATGTCCAAAAGGCTTTGCGGGTGGATCGCCCTTTAAATTCAGCGTACTTTTTAAACCCTTCAAGATAGGCACCCATCTCGGCTCCTTTGCTGTTTGACAGGCTTGTTTGGTTAGAACCTGCATTATTTTTTGACTTTTCATTATGCCATGACCTCTGACTAAACCAAAACCTCGACACATCATGGCTATCCAGCGGGTATTAACTCCTCACCGACACCCTTGCTTTAAACTATGGGATTGTTTAATGCGTGACTTCTAGATAAGGACAGTATCGGTGAGTGAGGAACAACATTACAAAAGTTGGATGTGTGTCGTGTGTGGTTGGATTTACCATGAAGAGGAAGGCGCACCGGATGATGGCATCCCACCAGGCACCCGCTGGGATGATGTGCCAGAGTCTTGGGTCTGCCCTGACTGTGGTGCAGGCAAAGAAGACTTCGAAATGGTTGAGGTCTAGAGAAAGTTTCTTCAGTGGCTAGCCGGCGCTAATCACGCCGCTAGCCCAACGCCCTTCTGGCCATAATTTAAACCATCGCGCCTTGGGCCCTGTGGGGTCAACGGTGAATCGGTCAAAACCCGCTTGCGAGTTGACAGAGGTCGCGGGCGCTGAAAGATACTGGATGCCTTTTCTGTTTTGCACAAACACTTGGTGGACATGCCCGAAGCTGACCGCTTTTACCGACGCGGCATCCAAACAATCCATAAACGCCTCGCCGTTAGTCAATGGGTAGCGATCAATCCACGCCGACCCAACGGCCATCGGTGGATGATGCACAAAGACCAATGTCGGTTCTTCGCTCTCACCCAGCTTTTTTAATTGGGACAAGTCGTCTGCCCCAAGTGTGCCACTGGGATCGCCGTCAACCACGCTATCGAGCAAAATGCCTCGCCATCCACCCCAATTAACCACAGGGCCTGCGTCATAGCCTGCGGCACCAAAAATCTCTGTCATTACTGAGCGGTCGTCATGGTTGCCTGGAATATAGGCAATGTGATGACAAAAACCCTCGAGATAGGACACAACCCGCTCATAGGCAGCCCGCCCGCCTTGCTCGGCGACATCACCTGTGATCACCACACCATCGGGCTTGAGCCTTTTGAGCGCGGGCAACAAAGATAAAAGATTGCGATCTGGGCTTTGGTCGCGATATAGACCCGCTGGGTCATCCAGCAGGTGACAGTCGCTTATCTGTAACAGCGTAAAGGGTGCTTGAGTCATGGTGTTTTGGCTTAGTTGGGAAGCGTGATATGGCCGACGCTTATTTGATCGCCAATCGCCAAACCGAGACGGTCAGACAGGCCACCATTGAGCTCTAGAACGTATTGTGCTGGGCGCTTGCTGGGATAAGATCGGCAACGTGGGGTTTTACAGGGCTTGGCGTTCTTAACAATGTCCACCACTCGAAGTGATGAGTCTAAGTAAATGATGTCGAGCGGAATTCGTGTATTTTTCATCCAAAACGCACGGGGGGCGGCGCGTCTAAAGATAAAAAACATACCCTCATCGTCGGCCATCTCATCGACAAACATAAGGCCACGCGCACGGGTCTCATTCGTATCCGCAATAACGACATCAAACCGTTCGCCTTTGACCTCGACAAATGGTTGATCATCTGGGCAACCGGTCAGAGTGATCACAACCAGGGTCGCAAGCCACCAACGGGTCAGTTTTGAGGTCTTCGCTATCATGTTGTCCAGTGTAGCCAATCTTAGTCTTCAAGTAAGGCTTTTAGCGCGGCAATATTGGCTTTGGCTGCCTCGCCAGTGGTCGGCTCTCGGCCTTTTTGGTGTGGCCAGTCAATACATTCTTCAGGCAGCTCCTCTAAAAAGCGAGATGGCTCTGGAGAGATGACCTCGCCTAGGCGCTTTCTTTGTTGGCAGTAGGACAAGTTTAAAACCCGGCGAGCACGTGTAATACCCACATACATGAGCCGTCGCTCCTCCTCAAGCTGTCCCTCTTCTACACTCCTTTTGTGGGGCAACAGGCCCTCTTCACAACCAACCAACCAGACCCGATCAAACTCTAAGCCTTTCGCTGCATGCAACGTCATTAAACGCACTTGATCGACCCCATCATGTCGATCATCATCTGGTCCAGCCACCAAAGCCAGGCGCGCCAACAAGGCATCGGGACTCAAATCTTCTTGGCCTAAACGTGTCAACCATCCGCACAAATCTTTGAGGTTCTTTCGCCGCCGGTCTTTTTGTTTTGGATCGTCGTTGGAAGACACCCAATCCAAATAATCAATGTGCTCAATCAATTCAGCAAACACAGACCCCAAGCTCCTCAAACTATGCCTTTCAATCTGATCATTGAAATCAACCAATAAGTTGGTGAAGCCGCGAAAAGCTTGAGCCGCCTTTGGTTGAATCTCTTGGTTGAATTGATTGTGCATGGCGCTTTCGAAAAAGCTCAGCCGGCGTTGATCTGAAAAACGCCCCAAAGCTGCCATGGCTACCGACCCCAAACCGCGGCGAGGGGCATTGGCCACGCGCATAAAGGCTGGATTATCAGAAGGGTTTAAGATCAAACGAAGATAGCTCAAACCATCACGAATTTCCCTGGCATCAAACCAACTCGGACCCCCTGAGACGACATAAGGAATCCCCATTTCACGCAACGCCAGCTCCATCGGACGGGCTTGTTGGTTAGACCGATATAAAATGGCGCACTGGCCCCATTGGGTTTGATGCGCATGGTGGGCATTAAACACCTCTCGCGCCACAGATTCAGCTTCGTCTTGGTCCGTGGCATAACTCATGACACTGACCCGTTCGCCAGGGCCTAAGTCACTCCACAACTTCTTTTCAAACGCATGGGGGTTGTGTGCGATGAGATGATTGGCAGAGCTTAAGATGTGTCCTGCCGATCGGTAGTTTTGTTCTAACTTAATCACGCGAAGCGTTCGGTAATCGCGCTCTAGGTGACTCAAGTTGTCTGGTCTTGCCCCTCGCCAACCATAGATGGATTGATCATCATCACCCACCGCTGTCAGCCCAGGACGCTCGCCGACCAGAGCTTGCATCAATTGATATTGCGCTTGACTGGTGTCTTGATATTCATCAACCAATAAATATTGGATTTTTTCTTGCCAGTGGGCTCTGATCTGTGGGTCTTTCAAAAGCACCAAGGGCAGAGCGATCAGGTCATCAAAATCAACGGCGTTAAGCGCTTTGAGTCGCTCATCGTATCGCTGGTAAATCTGTGCCGACTGAGCACTCGCCTCATCGGTGGCGACGGTGACGGCACTATTGGCATCAAGCCCACCATCTTTGTATCGACCAATGCCAGATTGAACAGCCCAAATCATGTCATTGGGTGCGTTGCTTGGCAATAACTCTTTGATTAAATCAAAGGCAGAGTACTGATCCAAAATCGAAAGGCCACGTCGTCGACCAATCAAGTCTGGGTGGTTTTTTAAAATCTGCCAACCCAGGGAATGGAATGTAGACACCACCACCTCGCCAGCCTGACGACCCAGCCGCTCTCGCATCTCTTTGGCGGCTTTGTTGGTAAAGGTAATGGCCGCTATTTGATCTGGCGCATAATGCGCCTGGCTGATCAACCACTTGATTTTTTCTGTGATCACCCGTGTCTTTCCTGAACCCGCGCCTGCCAGAACGAGCAAGGGGCTCTCAATGTGAGTCACGGCGTGTCGTTGGGCTGGATTCAGAGAGGACATGGCACGAAAGGGTAGCCGATTAAGGCTATACTGCGGTGAATGAAATGCACATTGGTGACAAAGTTTTTCTTTTTTCTTCTAACTGGCGTGGTGCTCACCGCCCGGATTGGCGCCGTCGAAGCAGCCATTACCCCCATCTCGCTGGCGCAACAGGCGGAAATGATTGCCAAAGACCAACGGCTGGTGGGTAATGTAGGTGCGCAAGCCAAGCGAGAAGGGGTCATCACCAACACGCCTGAGCTTTTTATTTACTACCGTGACTTTTCGCCCGCCTATCACCTCAGCGGTTACCGCGAGACCTTGCCAAGAGAACTGGACTTGATCGTCTCAAACCACCGCATTGAACGTTCTATGGTGAGATTAGATCGTTTGCTTGAACGCACCTTTGATGCTAATGGTGCTGTCCCCACACTCACAGACCTTCCCGCAGCGGCTTTGTATGCTGTGATTTATCAAGACTCAGATTGTATTGGCTGCAGACAAGTCCAAGAAGCGCTAAGCACGTGGGCGATGGCTCAACCGTTTAATTTGGTGTTGATCAGCGTGGATGTGGATCTGTCTCTCAACCGATAACTGATTGGTGGGTTAACCGAACCGATCTGCCCTTTGGTGGGGTTTATGAAAATCCAAAGCAGGGCCCAAAGGCACAATGTAATGGGGGTTGATGGTGTCGTGGCTGCCGTAATAATGCAGTTTGATCGCTTTGATATCGACCGTTTCAGCGATGCCAGGCTGTTGGAACAAATCTCGAACGTATTCACTTAAGTTGGCATAGTCTTCAATTCGGCGAATGTTGCACTTAAAGTGTCCCACATAGACGGCATCAAATCGAATCAATGTGGTAAACAGGCGCCAATCGGCTTCTGTGATGACTGGTCCAAGAAGGTAGCGTTGGGTATCCAAGCGTGCTTCTAGTTCATCAAGTGCTTCAAACAAAGGCAGCACCGCCTCCTCGTAAGCAGACTGGGTCGTCGCAAACCCCGCTCGGTAAACCCCATTGTTTATGCGTTCATAAATATCAGCATTTAAGGCATCAATGTCTTGGCGTAAAGCAGGCGGGTAGTAGTCACCTGGTGTGGCGCCCACCTGATCGAAGGCGCTATTGAACATACGAATAATGTCTGCTGATTCATTGGAAACGATGGTGTTGCGTTCTTTATCCCACACCACTGGGACAGTCACTCGCCCTGAGTAGTCTGGGTTGGCCGCTGTATACACTTCATGCATAAACTTCGCCCGATGAATAGGGTCAGCGGTGACTTTATAGCCATCAAGAAAAGTCCAGCCTGAAGCTCTCATGATCGGGTTGACCACAGAGACTGAAATCATCGATTCCAAGCCTTTGAGCTTTCGATAGATCAGGGTCCGGTGTGCCCATGGGCATGCGTAGGCCACATACAAGTGATACCGATTAGGTTCCGCTTTAAAGCCACCCACACCAGCGGGTCCTGCCTCCCCATCGGCGGTAATCCAATTTCTAAATTGAGCAGCAGAGCGTTCAAACCGTCCGCCCGTTGTCTTGGTGTCATACCACTGGTCGTGCCACTGACCTTCAATCAATAAACCCATCTCAACCTCAGATTCTTTTATTGTCCAGCCACATAGCGCTCTAGCTGTTCAATCAAAGCTTGCTGGTCATCGATCACGGCGTTGACTAAATCACCAATCGAAACCAAA
Organism: Wenzhouxiangellaceae bacterium; assembly: GCA_023258355.1. Taxonomy (GTDB): domain Bacteria; phylum Pseudomonadota; class Gammaproteobacteria; order Xanthomonadales; family Wenzhouxiangellaceae; genus Wenzhouxiangella. The sequence continues at coordinate 30,693 of JALQZL010000004.1, forward strand.
CCTACCAACACCTTATCGTCCATCACCGGAAGGTGTCGAAATCTTTTTTTCGTCATGAGTGCCAGCCCTTCTTGTGCGGTTGCACTGGGATGAATGGTGGTGGGGTCTTTGGTCATCACATCAGCAACGTGGGTTTCTCTTGAGGCACGACCAGCCAAAATAACTTTTCGTGCATAGTCTCTCTCAGAAAACATGCCGACCAAGTGACCCTCATCAATCACCATCAACGCCCCAACACCCAATTCGGCCATTTGACGAACCGCGTCGTAAACGGTCTGTGTGCTCTCGACGGACCAGATGTCTTGGCCTTTTTCAGACAAGATATGGCGAATATTGTGCATAACCCAAACCTCCTCTTTACCGAACGCTTGTCTTCAAGTATGCCTGTACCGGGTTTGGTTTGACAATGATGGTTATTTACCAATACAAAAACTTGAAAATATTTGCCCTAATAATTCATCTGGACTCATTTGGCCGGTGATCTCGCCCAAAGCGTGTGCCGAGGACTTTAATGATTCCGCCAACAACTCCCCCGACCCTGTTTGATTAATCTCATTCACCCCCTCGACCAAGGCTTGGTGCGCACGGTCTAATGCATCCAGATGTCTGCTGCGTGCCGAGAATGCGCTTTCTTGAAACTCGGCCAAACCAAGCTTCGACTGAATCACTGAAGCCAAGGTATCGATACCTTCCTCTGTCTTGGCCGATACCCAAACAGCATCGCCATGGCTTCCTGGAGGATGGTTGATTTGGTCAATCTTGTTGACCACAGGAATGACACGCTCGAGGTTGCCAAGGGCTGGGTAGTCTGCTTGTAGCTGTGCGATAGCGGCCGGTTTCAATACTTGATGGTCTTTTAATGTTGTCGTGGGAAGTGCTTCACCATCGATCACCCACAAAATCAAATCAGCATTGTCCATGGTTTGCTTTGCTCGGGCGACGCCCATGGCTTCAACAGGATCGTCCGTCTCTCTTAACCCAGCGGTATCAGATAAAGAGATCGGGATACCAGCCAAACTCATTTCCTCGGTCACCACATCTCTTGTTGTGCCTGGAATATCCGTGACGATCGCCGAGTCTTTTTGACTCATGACGTTTAATAAACTCGATTTGCCAGCGTTGGGGTGGCCCACCAAACAAAGCCTCGCGCCTTCTCGGAAGCGTTGTCCTTGTTTGGCTTGAGTGATGAGTGACACCAATCGATCTAACAGGTGTTGTGCGCGTTGGGCCACTTGCCCATCGGCTAAAAAATCGACGTCTTCATCTGGAAAGTCCAAACTGGCCTCGACATACACTCGCAACTCAGTCAAATCATTTACCAGCCCATGAATCTTTTCAGAGAACACGCCTTGCAAGCTGTGTTGGGCCGCTCGGGCCGCTTGCTCTGTGGTCGCCTCAATTAAATCAGCGATGGCTTCGGCTTGCACTAAATCAATGCGGTTATTGAGATAAGCGCGCTTTGAAAACTCGCCTGGTTCTGCCAAGCGTGCGCCTTGGCTGATCAACGATTCCACAAGCAGGTTTAGGACCACCGGAGAACCGTGGGCTTGTATTTCGACCACGTCTTCACCAGTGAATGAGTGGGGTGCTTGAAAAGTAAGCACCAAACCTTCGTCGATGATGTCGCCAGCGGTGTTTTTGAACGACCTCAACGCCGCCTGTCGAGGCGGAGGGAGGGGAGGATAAAGGGTCTGA
>JALQZL010000050.1 GCA_023258355.1 Wenzhouxiangellaceae bacterium
AGCCCAGAGAATCGTCAATGGAGAGGTGCCCGAGGGTCTCAGACACAAGCGCGTCCTGTCTCTTGATATGGGCGCACTGATTGCTGGAGCGAAGTTCAGAGGTGAATTTGAGGAGCGGCTTAAAGCTGTCTTGAATGACCTCAAAAAAAATGAAGGCCAGATTATTCTTTTCATTGATGAGATCCATACCATGGTGGGGGCGGGAAAGGCCGAGGGTTCAATGGATGCAGGGAATATGCTTAAGCCTGCGCTGGCACGGGGCGAGTTGCACTGTGTGGGTGCGACCACACTCAATGAATATCGCGAATATATCGAAAAGGATGCCGCCCTTGAGCGCCGATTCCAAAAAGTGATCGTGGGTGAACCCTCTGTTGAAGACACAATTGCGATCTTACGCGGCCTTCAAGAGCGCTACGAAGTGCACCATGGTGTGGATATCACTGACCCAGCGCTGGTGGCTGCCGCTACGTTATCTCACCGCTACATTACCGACCGTAACTTACCTGATAAGGCCATTGACCTAATGGATGAAGCGGCCAGTCGAATCCGTATGGAAATTGATTCGAAACCTGAGGCGCTGGATCGACTGGAACGTCGATTGATTCAGCTCAAGATCCAAAAAGAAGCCCTCAAAAAAGAAGCAGACGAGGCATCAAAGAAGCGACTTCAAGATTTGGAATCTGAGATCGCAGAATTAGCGCGTGAATTTTCTGATCTCGAGGAAATTTGGGTGGCAGAGAAAGCCACGGTGGCAGGCTCAAGTCAGATTCGAGAAGAACTGGAGCGTGCGCGTGCTGAACTGGATAACGCCCGTCGTGCCCAGGACCTTTCAAGAATGGCTGAGCTCCAGCACGGCCGGATACCTGCATTGGAAAAACAACTGCAGGAGGCTGAGGCGACCAGTGATCAGGACATCAGCGCTGGTGGGTTTCAGTTGCTCAGAAATAAAGTGACCGAAGAGGAGATTGCAGAAGTGGTCTCTCGTTGGACTGGCATTCCTGTATCGAAAATGCTTGAGGGTGAGCGAGATAAATTGCTTCGTATGGAAGCGGCCTTGCATGAACGTGTGGTTGGCCAAGATGAGGCCGTCTCGGCAGTGGCTGATGCGATTCGAAGAGCACGGGCAGGGCTAGCAGATCCAGACCGACCCAACGGCTCATTTTTGTTCTTAGGGCCCACTGGTGTGGGTAAAACCGAGCTTTGCAAATCGTTGGCTCAATTTCTATTCGATACTGAAGACGCCATGGTTCGGATTGATATGTCTGAGTTCATGGAAAAGCATGCCGTTGCCCGATTAATCGGTGCCCCGCCTGGTTATGTGGGCTATGAGGAAGGCGGTTATCTCACCGAGGCGGTTCGTCGCAGACCATATTCGGTCATTTTGTTGGACGAGGTGGAAAAGGCCCATCCCGATGTTTTCAATGTGCTGTTGCAGGTGCTTGATGATGGCCGATTAACCGATAGCCATGGCAGAACAGTTGATTTCCGTAATGCAGTGGTTGTCATGACCTCCAATCTAGGCTCCGATCGAATTCAAGCGTTGGCCGACCAAGGCTATGATGCGATGAAGTCGGCCGTCATGGAGGTGGTCACGCATCATTTTAGGCCGGAGTTCTTGAACCGTATCGATGAGATGGTGGTATTCCATCCACTCGACAGTCGCCAGATTCGAGACATTGCACGGATCCAGATGGATGGATTAATCCAGCGCCTCGCTGAACGTGAGCTGACACTAACCGTCACTGATCAAGCACTGGATCATTTGGGCAAAGCAGGATTTGACCCCGTTTATGGTGCACGGCCACTGAAACGTGCGATTCAACACGAGCTGGAAAATGTCCTGGCGAATCGCCTGCTTTCTGGAGAATTTGGCTCAGGTGACCAGATTGTCGTCGATGCCGATGACCAAGGCTTGACCTTCAAAAAGGACTGACCTTCGGATCGTGTGTGCTAAGGCGGTGACGCTCTAACCTTACAAAGCTTGCGAGGCGAAATCGGCCAGCCGTGAGCGTTCACCCCGCTTCAAGGTCACATGACCTGCATGAGCCCAGTGCTTGAAGCGGTCGATGGCGTAGGTCAGACCTGAGGTTGTTTCGGTAAGGTAAGGGGTATCGATTTGCTCGACATTGCCCAAGCAGACAATCTTGGTGCCTGGGCCTGCGCGCGTAATCAGGGTTTTCATCTGTTTGGGCGTAATGTTTTGCGCTTCATCAATAATCAAAAAGCGATTCAGAAACGTGCGCCCGCGCATGAAGTTCAGGGACCGCACTTTGATTTTGGATGTTAATAGTTCTTGGGTAGCTGAGCGGCCCCAGCTTGTTTCAAACGGCCCACCGCGCTCACCCTCACCATCGGGTTCGGTCAAAAACTCGAGGTTGTCTGTCAGCGCTCCCATCCAAGGCGTCATTTTTTCCTCTTCGGTGCCGGGCAGATAACCAATGTCCTCCCCGACAGACACAGTCGCACGCGTCACAATGATCTCACGGTAGCGTTTGTCATCCATGGTTTGGGCCAACCCAGCAGCCAGTGTCAGCAGCGTTTTGCCTGTTCCCGCGGTACCAAGCAGGGTGACAAAATCAATGTCAGGGTCCATCAGTAGGTTAAGCGCAAAGTTCTGTTCAGGATTCCGTGCCTGAATGCCCCAGACAGACAAATTGGGGCGGCGGTGGTCGTTGGCTAACTCAAAGATGACATCCTTTTCGTTGACCTCACGAACCAGCGCTTCAATGCCATGCTCGCCTTCGAGCCTGAGGCATTGATTGGGGTACCACAAATCGTCTTCATGTCTGGCAATGCGATAAAACGTTCGACCTCCCTCTGTCCAAGAGTCCTCAGCCCTATGGCTTTCCCAGAACGCATTATCACGCTCAGTGAGGCCAGTGTAGAGCAGGCTTAAGTCATCGAGCGCTCGGTCGTTATGGTAGTCCTCGGCCAAGATGCCGTGGATGGTGGCTTTGATCCGAAGATTGATGTCTTTGGATACCAAGACAATGTCGAGCTCTGGCTGGGTATGGGCTAAGTCCAGCGCGGCGAGTAGGATTTCATTGTCTGCGAGAGAGTGATCTCCCATCAGCTGACTGGTTTGATTCAGCGGTTGGGTTTGGAAATAAAGTCGTCCAGTGCCGATATTGAGACTGAGTCCTTCAGGCTGACATAGAGCAACGCCTTGGTCCAGATTAATAGGTTGGGTTTGATCAAGATCAGCATGAACCAATTCATTTAAAAAACGGCTGACTTGGCGGACGTTACGCGCGACTTCGGATACCCCTTTTTTGGCACGATCCAACTCTTCTAGGACCACCATTGGGAGATAAATATCGTGTTCCTCAAAACGGAACAGCGATGTGGGATCGTGCATCAAAACATTGGTATCGAGGATATACAGCCGCTTGTTTTTTGTCATTGGCCTTGCCAGTTAGCTCAGTGCTTTGACAGCTTCGAGGACCTCTTCTACATGACCCTCGACTTTGACTTTTCGCCATGATTCGACAAGTTGGCCTTTGGCATCGAACAAGAATGTGGAACGCTCAATGCCCATGACTTTTTTGCCGTACATATTTTTTTCTTTCATGACATCGAATTGGCGGCAGAGCGTTTCGTCAGGATCGGCCATGAGTGGAAAAGGGAAATCGTATTTTTCAACGAATTTCAAATGACTTTTGATCGTATCGCGCGAGACACCAACCACCTCAGCCCCGGCCGCTTTGAACGCCGCATAATGGTCTCTAAAATCTTGGCCCTGTTGGGTGCATCCTGGTGTGTTGTCTCTGGGATAAAAATACAGGACCAATGGTTGACCCTTAAACGATTGCAGGGTGCGATGCTCGGTTAAGCCTGTGGTGTCACCAGCTGAACCCAATGTGGTCTCGTAAGCCTGAGAGTGAAGTTTCAATTCCGTGTCTGCCATGGATGATCTCGTCGCCTTCGGGTTACACTCTCAGGATAGCCCTCTGTCGATCAACTGACAAGGGCTCAAGGTCATTTGTTATGGAGATGTCATGTTTGAAGATTCATCGGTTGCATTGATTACACCCATGCAGCCCCTCCCGCATGGGGGCACTGCCATTGATTTGGCGGCGTTTGATCGGTTGTTAGACTGGCATCAGGCGTCTGGGACGCGAGCAGTGGTCGTGGGGGGCACTACTGGCGAGTCAGCAACGCTGGAAGAAACCGAGTACGTCGAGCTGGTGAGTCATGCGGTGAATAAGCTCAAAGGGCAGGTGACTGTGATTGCAGGCACAGGGACTTCATCAACCTCTTCCACGATTGCTCGGACAAAATTAGCCACAGAGCTGGGTGTGGATGCGGTTTTGGTAGTCACCCCAGCGTATAACCGCCCTTCTCAGAGGGGCTTATTGGCTCACTACCACGCAGTGGCAGATGCTTCACAGGCGCCTGTGATTCTCTACAACGTGCCTGGGCGAACGGCAGTGGATTTGTTGCCAGCGACGGCGATTGAATTAAACAAACATCCCCAGATTGTGGCGATTAAGGAGGCGGTCGCTGACTTCGACCGTATCAAAGCTTTATTAGATGGTGGCTTGGTGGTGCTGAGTGGCGATGACCCCACCTTTGCGCAAAGCATGGCGTTGGGTGCTCAGGGGGTGATTTCAGTGGCGTCCAACATCGTGCCAGACACGATGGCCAGGCTTTGTCGCGCTGTGCGCGAGAAAAAGACCTCACAAGCCGAGACATTGGACGGCTATCTGGCCTCTCTATATGCCTTTTTGGGCATCGAGACTAACCCAGTGCCGGCGAAATGGCTTTTGGCCCAGATGGGGCGCTGTGCCGATTCGATTCGCTTGCCCCTCGTCGGGCTCGATTCGCAGTATCATGAGCAGGGTAGAGCAGTTATCAATTCATTAGAGAAGACGGGATGTCAATGACATTGAAGCAAAAGACAAAACCCAGCTGGTTCCGGTTCATGTTGGCCAGTGGTGCCCTTGTTTGGGTCATCGGCTGTGCCAGTGCCGATAAGGCGCCGCTTTATGTGGCCAGTGAGGAAGTCGATGATCTGCAAGTGCCCGCTGATCTCGACCGACCAGCCACTCGATCAGACTACGATATTCCTGGCTACTACTTGCCTGAACTGGCTGCTAGCCGTGATGTGGGTCGCCCACCGCAAGTGCAAACCTCAGCGGAAGCAGAGGCGTCCATGGCCCAAATTCGCTTTGGTTCTAAAGGGCTCCATTTGGAGGTAGAGGCAGATCAAGCCAGTGTCTCTGAGGAATTGGCCTACGTCTTGGATCATGAGGAAGTGGGGCTGATTCTGCGGGCTGTGGATGCCACAGATCATCGCTTTGAGTTCAATTACCGTCATCAAAGCTTTATCGTGGAGAGAAAAGGCTTCTCACGTCTGGCTATCTGGAAAGATCCTGAGATCATCGATTACAGTGGCCAATTCGTGGCACAGGTCGTGGCCATTGGCCAGTCACGAAGCAGGATTGAACTCTTAGACAGCAATGGGGATGTGGTGAGTATGGAACAGGCCGAACACATCTTAGCCATGCTTAGAGAGGCATTGGGCTAGACGCTTTAAGGTTTCACTCGATCGGCAGAGAGACCAAACACTCAGCGTTCTAGGTGTTTGAGTTTATCGGGTACGCCATCCCACTCTTTCGCATCTTCTGGTGGGTCTTTCATCTCTGAAATCACAGGCCACTCTTGTGACAGCTCTCGATTGAGTTCCAAGAATTGGAGTTGGTCGCTGGGTAAGTCATCCTCTGGATAAATGGCCTCAGCTGGGCATTCTGGTTCACAAAGTGTGCAGTCGATACACTCTTCTGGATCAATGACCAAAAAGTTAGGTCCCTCATGAAAACAGTCCACTGGGCAGACCTCAACGCAATCTGTGTACTTGCATTTGATGCAGTTTTCGGTGACCACAAAAGTCATGCGACGATATCCTTACTGGGTATGTTTGAAATCAGTGCTAAACTATAACAAAACCTTATCTTAGAAAAGACAACATCTTGCCTTTAAACCCCTCCTTGCAAAATCAACCTGTTGAACCAGTTGTTATCCCGCTGGCCCAGCATGGACTTCAGCCTCGCCAATTCAGTCCCAACGCCCTCAAAATCGTTGAGCGATTGCAGTCATTGGGATTTGAGGCGTGCATTGTTGGTGGCTCAGTTCGTGACCTGTTGCTGGGCAAGCAACCGAAAGACTTTGACGTGGCCACGAATGCGACCCCAGAGGAGATTCGCAACGCTTTCAAAAATGCCCGCCTCATTGGTCGGCGGTTCCGGCTAGCGCATGTCCGCTTTGGCCGTGAGATTATTGAAGTGGCCACCTATCGTGGGGAGTCGGTAGAAGGTGAGGCAGAGACCGATTCTGGTTTGGCTGTGCGTGAGATGGCGCAAGGCAGGCTGGTCAGGGACAATATTTATGGCACAGAGGCCGAAGATGCCAAGCGACGTGATTTCACAATCAATGCGCTGATGTATGATCCAGCCAACGAAACAATACGTGACTATGTCGGCGGCTATGAAGATCTGAAAAATCATCGACTAGAGTTGATTGGTGATCCTGTCACCCGCTATACAGAAGACCCCGTGCGGTTGTTAAGAGCCATTCGGTTTATGGCGAAATTAGACCTCTCGTTAGCTGAAGAGACCGCAGCGCCTATTCGTCGAATGGCAGATAGACTCCAAGACATCCCGCCAGCGCGATTGTTTGATGAGATCTTGAAATTATTTTTAGGTGGGCATGCCTGGGAGACCTATCGGGCTTTGGTTGAGTTTGATCTTTGGGACCAGTTATTCCCCAGTCTGTTTTCTGATCCCAACACGCCCCCACCTTTGGTCGAGCAGGGGCTCAAAAACACAGACAGTCGTGTGGGTGAGGGTCAACCCGTCACGCCAGGGTTTTTATTTGCGGTTTTTTTGTGGGCTCGAGTACAGGTGCGCTCTGAGATACTCACGGGCAAAGGCTATCCGCCTGTCAATGCCCTAGGTCAAGCAGCTGATGAGGTATTGTCCGCGCAAGCCAGAACCGTTGCCATTCATCGGCGCTATTCCTCAATGGCTCGAGAGATTTGGTGTATGCAGCCTCGGTTTATGAAGAAAAATCGACGTCGTGCTGAGCGCATGCTTGGAGAGCGTCGCTTTCGGGCTGCCTATGATTTTTTACTACTGCGGGTGTGTGAAGAGCCCGATTTGGCACCGGTGGCTGATTGGTGGACTCAGATTCAAGAAGAGGTGCCTGCCCATCCCGCGCCGAGATCTCAGCCAACTGAGAAGAGACGACGTCCCAGACGCAGACGTCGGTCAAATCAAGCGCCCAATCAACCACGTCGGTGATGGTGTTGCATGGTCTTTCCGGTATTCATCGGTATGGGCAGCAATGAGGGGGATTCCCAGACGATCTTGCAGCACGCGCTTGATCGAATCGGGCACTTGCCCAACACCACACTAGAAAAGGTATCCCCCACGTATTGGACGCCGCCTTGGGGCGTGAGTACACCACAGGCAGATTATTTGAATGCCGTTGTCTTAATCCGGACATCGATGGCACCACATGATCTTCTGATGGCTTTGCAGGTCATTGAAAGCGATCTTGGTCGCGTGCGATCCCAGGAGCGCTACGCGCCAAGGACGCTAGATCTGGATCTTTTGGTGTATGGGGATGCAGTGATTGACGATGAGGCGTTGACAGTGCCTCATCCTAGGTTGTCACAGCGTGCGTTCGTGCTGATCCCCTTATCAGACATCGCGCCCAAGGCAGCGATTCCCACCATGGACCGGGTCGACTACCTGATCGATGCGCTGGACGAGGATGCCATGGACGGCATCCGCCCAGCACAGTTGGCACTTCGGCTGACGCCTAAGCAGAGCCCATAGAGCGCTTACTTTTCACCCATCGGACAATGTCGTCCCACTGTCCCCAGTCTTCTCCAGCCAAATACTCCGGTAGGTCACTGACCCCTAGGCCGCGCTCGAAGGCTCGAACATAATTCATTGAGTCTCGAAGCTGTCCTACCACCGGCACCCGGTAGTCATCCATAAACCCAGTCAGCTCTCGGTAGACAATGGTATTGGGCTTGACCCGATTGGCCACCAGGCCAAGTTTGGTTTTTTTAGATGCGATTGGCTTCAGTGTGAGTGTCTTTTCTAAGAAACGCCAAGCCGCTGCCATATCGATGGGTGAGGGCAGTAGCGGCATCAGCGCAGTTTGCGCCTTGTTTAGGAGCTTGGATAGCTCTGCCCCATAGACGCCTGCGGGGGTGTCGACCACAAGAATGTCTGTTCCCGCTGGGGCTTTGAGTCCACTGGCTTTGCTAACAGCGTGAATTTCGGGATAATCTTCACCTCGCTCTGCCAGCCAATCTGTGGCTGAGCACTGGGGATCTAAGTCGGCCAAGGCCACGTTATAGCCCTCCCAAGCCAGCGCAGAAGCGAGCCCGGTTGCGACCGTTGTTTTGCCACAGCCGCCTTTGGCATTAATTACAGCAATGGTACGCATGCTTTATGAATCCTTTGTTGTTGGTTGAGCACTCCGTGAGGAGAAATGTGGGGCATCCGGCGCTTCTTTTCAAGCGTTGTCATCACCACAGGCATACAATAACAGCATGAGCGCCCAACCGTCACCGCGTGCTGCCCGACTTCCCTTTATCGCACGGACGCTCATGCCCCGAGAAATCGCAGCCAATGCCACCATGGCGATGGCTTTGGGCTCCATTGAAGGGGGTCTGGTGGGCGTCGTGGTCAAGACCCAATTCGGCGCAGTGGCTGATCCTGTCTGGGTCAATTTGGCCGTTGCTACGGTGGCAGGCGCACCGGCTTTTGCCAACCTGGCCTCGCTCACTATCTCTGAAATGGCCGAAGGTAAAGACAAAACGGCTTGGGTATCCACGCTACAAGCGCTGACCGCTTTATTTTGTTTGGCAATGGCTGTGGTGCCAGAGACTGTTTGGGGACTGTGGCTCATCACAGGGCTAATGGTGGGTGCGCGGCTGGCTTGGGCGGGAGTGATTACGCTGCGCTCAGCCATTTGGCGGGCCAATTTTCCACGTCACGTCAGAGGCCAAATCACTGGGCGGATTACTGTTATTTACTCGCTTGTGATCGCTGTGAGCGCCGGTGTGACTGGCTTTTTGATGAATCATTGGCCTGAGGTCTGGCGCCTGACCTTCCCAGTGGCAGGGGTGATGGGCCTGATCGCGGCATGGCGATATCAACGGGTTCGGATTCGAATGGGCGCACGGTTGAGAAAACAAGAGCTCGATCAGGCCGCTACTCGCACCGGCGGGCAACTCAGACAAAGCGTGGCAATCTTAAAAAACGACCACTGGTATCGACGTTACATGATGACCATGTTCGCCTTTGGCAGTGGCAATCTTATGGTGATCGCACTGTTGGTGGTGTTACTGACCGAACAGTTTGGTGTGAGCCGGTTTTCTCAAGTCATGATCACCACAACCTTGCCATTGCTGTGTCTTTCAATATTCACCCCGATCTGGGCCAAGCGCTTAGATGCTGTGCATATTTTGGATTACCGGGCACGCCAAGCCTGGACGTTTGTCCTGGCGGTGGGCCTATTTGCATTCTCTGCTGTCTTTGATTGGATTTTTGGGTTTTGGTTAGGTGCGCTGGCGCTGGGGGCGGCTTTTGCTGGTGGCAAACTGGGTTGGAATTTGGGTCACAACGACTTTGCCAGTGACGAGCAATCAACGCTCTATATGGGAATCCACGTAACCTTAACCGGCTTGCGAGGCTTGTTTGCCCCATTGATTGGTGTCCTTGTCTACCAGCAATTAGAGTTCATAGGCGAGGGTCTGGGCCGATTCGTTCTGTTATTCCCACTGACCCTCACGCTGGGTGGCGCCACCACTTTTGTGATCCTCGCTCGATGGCGACGTCGATCACTTCAAGCGGCTTGATCGATGCCATAAGCAGCCAACAGTGGTTCGAGTCTGGGCTCTCTTCCGGCGAAAGCGATCCACGACTCACTCATCGGACGGCTGCCCCCGACGCTTAAAATCGTGTCAGCCAGTCGCTGTCCGAGCGTGTTGTCATACATCCCAGTCGACTCAAACACATCAAAGGCATCCCGTGCCAGCCGTTCTGCCCAGAGATAACTATAGTAGCCAGCGGAATATCCACCGTTGAATAGATGGGACAAGCTCATCACAAACCGGTTGTAGTCAGGACTTTGGGCAACAGCCACTGTGGCTTCCACTTGCCTGGCTAACTCAATAGGATCGCCATCGTGCTGCTGATGAAGCGTTAAATCAGTCATCGCAAATTGAATTTGCCTCAGCAAAGCCATGGCGCCTTGGAACTGACGATTGGCGCGAAGACTTTGTAGTTCTTTTCTGGGTAAGGGCTCACCCGTTTGATAATGCAGAGCATAGGTATCCAGCGCCTCAGCTGCCATTGACCATCC
>JALQZL010000051.1 GCA_023258355.1 Wenzhouxiangellaceae bacterium
ATTGGATGATTATGCGGCCAGACAGCACGAATTGATTGAGCGAGATCAGGCGTTCAATGCGGATGTCTCTCATGAACTCAGAACGCCTTTGGCAGTGATTGCCGGCGCCACTGAATTGATGTTGGCCCAACCCGATTTAACAGACCGTAACCGTGAGCGTCTGCTTCGGATTGCGCGTGCCGCCAGACAGTCTACGGATACCACCACTGCACTGTTGTACTTGGTCCGTGCCAATCATGGCGATCTCGGTTCAGAAAGTGCTCAGCTGGTCTCCCACATCGCCGAATTGGTCTTGGATAACTACAGGCCTTTGATCGGTGAGCGGCCGCTAACACTGAAATGCCATGTCATCAACGAAGTCAGCGTCATTGCGCCGGAGGCCGTCATTGCAGTGGTCATCGGCAATTTGATCGGCAATGCCGTCCGTTATACCAAAGCCGGTGAGGTCAACATCACCATTGGTGATGGGAGTGTCCGCATTGAGGATACGGGCCCAGGCATTCCTGATGAGGACCTCCCTTATGTTTTTGATCGGCATTTCCGTGGCAAGGAAACCAGCGGCACAAAGGGCTCTGGTTTGGGTTTATCGATCGTTAAGCGATTGGTTGATGTCTACGGTTGGCATATTCAGTTTGCCAATCGCCCAGAGGGTGGCTTGGCGGTGGATGTCAGGTTTTTCCCTGATCTAGATCGTGTGAAGTGATAGGCTGAGTCTCATGGCCATTATTCAATGTCCCGTCTGCCATCAACGCATCTCCTCGTTGGCCAAGGTGTGTCAACACTGCGGTGCTGGGTTGGGCGAGATGACGCCAGAAAAACGTCGCCAGATGGCAGCGTATCGTCACAAGCGCCAAAGTGAGCTCGCCAAGAAAGTGTCGTTGGTCGCTTTGGCCGTGACCTTTGCAGGTGCGCTGACTTGGTGGTTTGAGGCCGGGACGGGTTGGCAGTGGCCGCCTTCGACAACGGCCGTGACGCTATTGGCCGTCGGATTGGGCCTGTATCTAGTCGGCAGGGGCTGGTTGTTGTGGCTTCACTTAACCCGTTCGACAGTCAAACGCTTGTTATAGCCTTTAATCTGTAGACGCCAGCGGTCGAACAAGCCGCGGCGGATCACCACCTCTGGATTGTTCACGGATCGAACGGTGTATAAGTTAGTCTCGGCTTGTCGCCAGACCATCCCATTTTCTAACTCAAACACAGTCTCGCCATCCCAACCATTGAAGGTGCCAACCAGCCTTGATGTGATCACATCATTGGTGTTGTCATCTCCACGGAAGACATCTGCGACGCGCTCAGTGAAGCCACGGTTGTCTTTGGGTGTTGTCTTAGTCGCTTCCACAGTCTCTATCGACCGATCATTCAACCACGCATTAAGTGCAGCGAGCTCTTCCGGACTTAACTTGCTGATGCCTGTCGCCCGTCGTTCTGATGAGCTCATTTGTTCTTCGATCGGACGGTCATCACGATCCTGACTAAGTCCAGTCTCACTCAGTGACACACCGAAGATTGCAATGCCGAAGCATAGGGATAACCCAAGCAGAGAATGTTGAATGCGCATGATATTAGAGGTCTTGTTTGTAGCGAACATAGGGGATTCGTCCATAGATATCTTGAACCCCCTCATCGTTGGTATTGTCTCTCGAACTGCCTTTAGCAGACTGGTCGAGCACGTTGGTCACGCCAATGCTGAATGATGACGTGTTGCCAGGTTGCCACGAAAACTCAAGATCAAATCCCGTGGCAGGTGCTGTTACTGTTTGAGTACCCACTTGGCCAAGTCGGATAGGCTCGTCCACGTAGCGACCCAGTAAATCACCCCGGAAGTTGCCGCGCTGGAAAGCCAAACTCAATTGGGCAGCGTTGGTCATTGAGTCATCAAAGCGACCTGCTGCCGCCCACTCGCGCGGGTCACCCAAGTCCATTAAGCTACTGCGTTGTCGATACCGTGCCAACTGCAGACCCAGCAAAAACTCACCCACCCGCTCAACCTCAATACCAAAACTGACATTGGCAGCGACGCCTTCTACGACACCCTCTGGGGTAGCCATGGTTGCCGAAGGCAAACCAAACAAGCTGGCAATTTGGTCTAGGGGTTGCCCAAGCTGGTTGCTTAATGCATCGTTGTTTTCTTCTGATCTAAACAGACTTACGCCCATGGAAAGATTCGGTGCCGCTGTCCATTCACCTTGGATTTGGACTAGGTTGACTGCATTATCAGGAACGGGCTGGTCAACGAAGTGACAATTCTTGGCAAGAAAAGAATCCACGCTGTAGCTGTGCTGCTGGCACTGAATGTGTGCCAAGCTGGCTGTATTGAGCTGCCATGCTTTCAATGACCAAGAGATTCTATCCGCCCCGTTAACGTCGCCATCAGGCTTGGCACCTGCTTCTAACCACGTTGTTGGATCAGCCTCTAAACCAAGTAACCGCCCGGTCAGTGGCATGGATAGCGTCAGTCGTGGCCGAGCGTTTGGCAAACCCAAAGCCGGTTGTAGGGGTGCTTGCGGGGCTAACAGGCCAGGATAGGCAGATGCACTGGCTTGAAGTTGCTCGTCTTGCGCATTCTGAGCGAGTGCCGTTGAGGCAATCAGCATCCCTGCCAAAATCAATACAGAAATTGGCCCTGCGGGCCACCAGGCATGCGCACGAGAAGTCTTGTTGACCGACTGCGTTGAACGAATTCCTCTACCCATGCCCATTAGAACCTCAAACCCCCGAAAAGTTTAGTTCCACCGACACACGATCGATAGCGCCCGTGGATACCCTTAAAGTGTAGCAAATAGGGGCTATGAATGCACCTAAAATCGTCTTTGGCTCCATAGAGTGCCTTGATCTTCACGGCGCAGGCGGGCACAATGCCAGTGCCTACTGACCGTTGATAGGGACCCATCGTTTTGAGTCAACCCACACGCCGTGATCTTGCCAATGCCATTCGCGCACTCGCGATGGATGCCGTCCAAAAAGCCAACAGTGGCCACCCGGGCATGCCCATGGGCATGGCTGATATTGCTGAGGTGCTTTACAACAACCATCTTAAGCACAATCCCAAAAACCCTCACTGGTGGGACCGTGACCGATTCGTTGTCTCCAATGGCCATGGGTCTATGCTGCTTTATGCCGCTTTGCACCTAAGTGGTTATGACCTATCCATCGATGACTTAAAGCGTTTTCGGCAACTTCATTCACCGACGCCGGGACATCCAGAGTACGGGGAAGCACCGGGAGTTGAAACAACCACCGGGCCGCTGGGTCAGGGTTTGGCTAATGCAGTTGGCTTGGCCTTGGCCGAGAAATTACTAGCCGCACGATTCAATACTGAGTCTCGCCAAATCGTGGATCACCACACTTGGGTATTCGCAGGCGATGGTTGCTTGATGGAGGGCATCTCCCATGAAGCATGCTCTTTGGCGGGCACCTGGGGTTTGGGCAAACTGATTGTGTTTTATGATGACAATGCCATCTCAATTGATGGTGATGTTAGCGGTTGGTTCAGCGACCATACACCACAACGTTTTCGTGCCTACGGCTGGCAAGTCATTGAGGCGGTGGATGGCCATGATTCCGAGGCCATTGACCGCGCCATCCATGAGGCCAAAGCCAATACCGACCAGCCCACGTTGATCTGTTGCAAGACCGTCATTGGGTTTGGCTCACCCAACAAGCAGGGGACCGCCGCCACCCATGGCGCACCACTGGGTGCAGAGGAAATCGAGGCAGCCCGCCAGACCCTCCAGTGGCCCCATGCCCCATTTGAGATTCCTGATGAGATCCGTTTGGCTTGGGATGCGACTGAAAAAGGGCAGGTGTTCGAGGCGCAATGGCAATCGAGATTTGAAGCCTATCAAGCAGCAGAGCCTGAGCGTGCGGCAGAATTTGTTCGTCGGATGGAGGGCCGTCTACCGGAGAACTTTGATGCGGTCATGATGGAAGCCATTGCAGCCATGCAGGCTGATGACAGCAAGGTGGCCACAAGAAAGGCCTCTGAAATGGCCTTGGAGAAGATTGGCCCGCACCTGCCCGAGTTGATCGGCGGCTCGGCCGACCTGACAGGTTCGAACAACACATTTTGGTCAGGTAGCATCGACATCACAACAGACTGGGCTCGAGGGAATTACATCTATTACGGTGTGAGAGAGTTTGGTATGACGGCGATCGCCAACGGCCTCAATTTGCACGGCGGTTTTATCGCCTACACCGGTACCTTCTTGGTGTTCTCTGATTACGCCCGCAATGCCGTGAGGATGTCTGCGTTGATCCCGACCAAGACAGTCCATGTCTACACCCATGACTCCATCGGGCTGGGCGAAGATGGCCCTACCCACCAGCCGATTGAACATGTCTCATCATTGCGCCTGATTCCTAACTTGGCAGTGTGGCGACCCGCAGATAAAACAGAGACACTGGTGGCGTGGGTAGAGGCGATGAAAGCGCCCAAATATCCCTCTGCGTTGATATTAACGCGGCAAGGATTACCCCATCAGCCCAAGTCTTCCCAGCAGTTGGCAGACATTGCCAGAGGTGCCTACATCTTGGTCGACGCCCCGTCACCTGAACTCATCATTATGGCCACGGGTTCAGAGGTGGCTGTGGCGACAGCCGCTGGCTTGAAGTTGAGTGAGTTGGGGGTGGCGGTTCGGGTGGTGTCCATGCCAAACCCCGAGCGTTTCAAACAACAAGACCAAGGCTATCAAGACCAAGTCCTCCCTCCAGACATCACCGCCAGGGTAGCGATTGAGGCTGGCTCCACACCCTATTGGCATCAGTGGGTCACCCACCAAGGCCGGGTGATTGGTATTGATAGCTTCGGTGCCTCAGCGCCCGCTGATGAGCTGTTCAAAACCTATGGTTTGGATGTGGATAGCGTGACCCAAACAATTCGAGACTTCCTCGCATAACCATCACAAATGCATGTGTTTTTGATTGCCTCGAATCATTCGCCATCATTGAGGATGAATGATTCAGCGGCTATTGCGCTTTGAGGGTAGTCGTTGGCGCTGACCCGCAGTACAATGAAGATTGTTTTTCAATCAAATGTATAGCGGGGAGGCACGCACATGCCAATTAGAGTTGCTATTAATGGTTATGGTCGGATCGGACGCAATGTTTTACGGGCATTGTATGAGTCTGGTCGTCAAAACAATATTCAAATTGTGGCGATTAATGACCTGGGGGATACCCAAACCAATGCGCATTTGACCCAATATGACACGGCGCATGGTCGCTTTGGTGGCAGCGTGGAAGTCTCAGGCGACGACCTGGTCGTTAATGGTGATCACATCAAATGCTTGGCAGAGCGAGATCCAGCCCAGTTGCCATGGGGTGAGATCGGGGTGGATGTGGTCATGGAGTGCACGGGATTTTTTGCCTCCAAAGAGAAAGCCTCTGCGCATTTGGCTGCGGGCGCAAAAAAGGTTTTGATCTCAGCGCCAGCAGGTAAAGACCTTCCAACGGTGGTCTATGGTGTCAATGAGTCAGTTATCGGCCCAGATGACCATGTGGTCTCGAATGCCTCCTGCACCACCAACTGTTTGGCCCCTTTGGTCAAGCCTATTCACGATGCTGTGGGTGTGGAGTCGGGGTTAATGACCACCATTCATGCTTATACCAATGACCAAGTATTGACTGATGTGTATCACAGCGATTTGCGCCGCGCGCGGTCAGCGACGATGAGCCAAATCCCAACCAAGACCGGCGCAGCAGCGGCTGTGGGTTTGGTCTTGCCTGAGTTAGATGGAAAGCTCGATGGCTTTGCGATGCGTGTACCGACCATCAACGTGTCCGTGGTGGATTTGACGTTTATCGCAAGTAAAGACACGACGGTTGAAGAAATCAACAGCGTGGTGAAAGCCGCCAGCGAGGGTGAGATGAAAGGCATCTTGGCCTATAACGAAGCCCCATTGGTCTCTATTGATTTTAACCACAACCCACACTCGTCCATTTTTGATGCGAGCTTAACCAAGGTCTCTGGCGGGCGCTTGGTGAAAGTGCTCTCGTGGTACGACAATGAGTGGGGTTTTTCGAACCGCATGTTGGATACCGCAACCGTGTTGGGACGCTTGGCATAGGCTGGGGTTGAACGATTTTTGAAACGGGTTTTGGTATGAAGACGCTTGATCAAGTCAATATTCAAGGCCAGCGCGTCTTGATTCGATCGGATCTGAATGTGCCCATTGTCGATGGCAAAGTCACTTCAACCGCGCGCATCGAAGCCAGCTTAAGCACGTTTCGCCAGGCATTGGATGGCGGCGCTGCTGTGATGGTGATGTCACATTTGGGCCGGCCAGCCGAAGGCGCTTTCGATGTGGATGCTTCATTGGCCCCAGTGGCTGAGTGCCTCGGTGATTTACTTGGGCAGCCTGTGAGGTTGATTACCGATTGGATCGAGGGCGTTTCAGTGGCGCCAGGCGAGCTGGTGCTGCTGGAAAATGTGCGCTTTTTGAAAGGCGAGAAAGCCAATGATGATCAATTGGCTCAGAAAATGGCCGCCTTGGCCGATGTGGTGGTCATGGACGCCTTCGCCACCGCACACCGTGCTCAAGCCTCCACCGAAGGGGTTATCCGTCATGCGGCCCTAGCCTGTGCCGGACCATTGTTGGCGGCTGAGATTCACGCACTCGATCAAGCGCTCAAAGACCCCGCCCGACCAATGGTGGCGATTGTTGGCGGGTCAAAAGTGTCGACCAAGCTCAATGTGCTCGAGGCTTTGATTGAAAAAGTAGACCAGTTGATTGTCGGCGGTGGCATTGCCAACACATTCCTAGCCGCGCAAGGCCACGGCATCGGGACGTCACTACATGAGGCTGAGTTGGTGCCAACAGCCAAGGCGTTGTTGGCCCAAGCTGAGGCCAAAGGCGCCGCGATACCGCTCCCAACCGACGTGGTCACTGCCAGACGCTTCCATCAAGATGCCCAGCCTTCTCTAAGAGATGTGGCTCGGGTCCATGACGATGAGATGATTCTGGACATTGGGCCAGATTCGGCCAGGCACTTATCTGAGATTGTGGCTGGCGCTGGGACCGTTTTATGGAATGGGCCAGTGGGTGTGTTTGAATTCGATGCATTCAGTGGAGGGACCGAATCAATCGCAAAGGCGGTCGCTCAATGCAAGGGGTTCACGTTGGCAGGTGGGGGCGATACCATCGCAGCCATCGAAAAATTTGGGGTGGCAAAAGAAGTGGATTACATCTCAACGGCAGGGGGTGCTTTCTTAGAGTATGTTGAGGGCAAAGCACTTCCAGCAATAAAGGCATTGAATGAATCCAGTTGATGTGAATGAACAAGTGATGGCGCGTCGCACAAAGATTGTCGCCACGCTGGGACCAGCCACCGATGATCCGGAGACGTTGGAGCGATTGATTCGAGCTGGCTGTGACGTGGTGCGGGTGAACTTCTCTCATGGTAGCCCCGACCTGCATGCCAGACGAATCAAAATGGTGCGCGCAGCCGCCAGAGAGCTCGATGCTGACATCGCTGTTTTGGCCGATTTGGCTGGTCCCAAAATCCGCATTGATCATTTCAAAGAAGGGTCGGTTCACTTAGACGTTGGCCAGCCATTTTGTTTGATGGCTTCCGACAATCCGCCTGCTGGCGATGATCATGGGGTAGGCGTGAGCTATCTTGGCTTGCCCCAAGATGTGCGCATCGGCAGTGAGCTGATGCTCGATGATGGTCTGATTGTTTTAAAAGTTGAGCGCATTGATGGGCAGAACATTCATTGCACGGTGGTGACAGGCGGGAGACTCTCTGATCGCAAGGGCTTAAACCTTCGTGGTGGTGGCTTGTCCATTCCTGGTTTGGCAGAAAGTGACAAAGCCGATATTGAGCGTGCCGCTGAGTGGCAAGTGGACTTTTTGGCGGTGTCGTTTCCCAGAAATGCTGAGGATTTGGAGCACGCCAGAACATTGCTCAGACAAGCCGGTGGTCAGGCCGCGATCGTGGCTAAGATCGAACGGCATGAGGCCATTGAGAATTTGGAAAGTGTGGTGGAAGCCTCTGATGTGGTCTTAGTGGCTCGTGGGGATTTGGGTGTTGAGATTGATGAAGCGGAACTGCCCGGCTTACAAAAACGGATTATTAGAACAGCACTAGAGCATAACCGCGCCGTGATCACCGCCACACAGATGATGCAGTCAATGGTTGAAAACCCAATCCCAACAAGGGCCGAGGTTTTAGATGTGGCCAACGCTGTAATCGATGGAACTGATGCGGTGATGTTGTCGGCTGAGTCTGCGGTTGGGAAACATCCTGTCAAAGTCATTGAGGCCATGAGCCGAATTTGTCAGGGGGCTGAGCGTCATGTAGAGGCGCATGTCCCCTCACGCCTGTTAAATGTGCGGGCCGAGAGAATTGATCAAGCCATCGCCATGGCTGCCATGATGACAGCGAATAACTTGCCGGTGAAGGCGATCATTGCATTAACAGAATCGGGTTCGACAGCCCAGTGGCTGAGTCGGGTCCGCTCGCCTGCGCCCATCATTGCGTTGAGTCCTAACCGAGCGACGTTAAGGCGGACGCACTTGTTTCAGCACGTCAAGCCACTGTTTTTCCCGCCGCTGGATGCCAGTCAAGAAACTGGTGCGAGCATTGCGCGCCATGCCTTGGCGCACGTCCTCAAAGCAGGCTTGATTGCCGAAGGCGATCGCGTGCTCGTGACTTTGGGTGATCAGCACGGAACGGCAGGTGGTACGAACACTTTAAAAATTATGACAGCGGGCGCCCCTGTAGAATAGGCATCCAACACACCATTTCGCACCATTTAGGGCTGGCAAAAAAAGGGAAAAGAATATGACAGATCATTATCAACAATTGGCAGACACGGCCATGGCACTCGTGGCGCCTGGCAAAGGCATTTTGGCCATTGACGAATCCAGTGGCACGATCAAAAAGCGCTTTGATAGTGTCAACATTGATAACACCGAAGAAAACCGTCTGGACTATCGGTCGATGATGCTCACCACTGAGGGTTTAGGTGAGTACATCTCAGGCGCCATTTTATTTGATGAGACATTGCGCCAAAAAATGCCCGACGGCACACCACTGGTTAAAGTCATGGAAGCACAGGGCATTATTCCAGGGATCAAAGTCGATGCCGGCGCCAAAGACTTGGCTGGTTTTCCAGGCGAAAAAGTGACCGAAGGTCTGGATGGCTTGCGGGAGCGGTTAGCAGAGTATGCCCAGTTGGGTGCGCGTTTTGCTAAATGGCGTGCGGTGATCACGATTGGTGATGACATCCCCTCACGGGCATGTATTGACGCCAATGTACATGCACTGGCCCGTTATGCGGCCCTGTGCCAAGAGGCCGGTATTGTGCCGATTGTTGAGCCAGAGGTGTTAATGGATGGCGATCATGATCTGGATACCTCATTTGATGTGACGGAAGCCACCCAGAAAGCATTGTTCGCGGCACTCTATGAGCAAAACGTCATGCTTGAAGGCACCATCTTAAAAGCTTCGATGGTCATCTCTGGTGCTGAGGCCAAAGACAGAGCAGACGTTGCTCATGTGGCAGAGGCCACAGTCGATTGTCTGTTGAACGCCGTGCCCGCAGCCACCGCTGGTGTGGTGTTCTTGTCCGGTGGCCAAGGCGATGTCGAGGCCACAGCACATCTCGACGCCATGAACAAAATGGGAGAGATGCCATGGCCACTGTCATTCTCTTATGGCCGTGCCTTGCAGGCTCAAGCGCTGGCCAAGTGGGCGGAAGATCCCAAAGGGAATCGTGAGGCAGCACAAGCGATTTTGTTGCACCGTTCGCGTATGAATGGTTTGGCTTCATTGGGGGAGTGGAGCGAGGCGGCGGAATCAGCTTGAGGCCTGCATGAGCGATAAAGCCAAGGAGCAAGCGCTCGAGTATCACCGACTGCCATTGCCTGGCAAGTTTAAGATCTCACCCACCAAAGCACTGACCACGGCCAAGGACTTGTCCTTGGCCTATTCCCCTGGTGTGGCGGCGGCGAGTGAGGCGATCCAGCAAGACCCCAGCATGGCGGAGCAGCTGACTGTGCGAGGCAATTTAGTGGGTGTCATTTCTAATGGCACGGCTGTGCTTGGCTTGGGGGATATTGGGCCACTGGCGGCCAAGCCTGTGATGGAAGGCAAAGGGGTGTTGTTTAAAAAGTTTGCGGGGATCGATGTTTTTGATATCG
This sequence comes from Wenzhouxiangellaceae bacterium, assembly GCA_023258355.1. Lineage (GTDB taxonomy): Bacteria > Pseudomonadota > Gammaproteobacteria > Xanthomonadales > Wenzhouxiangellaceae > Wenzhouxiangella. The sequence continues at coordinate 10,146 of JALQZL010000051.1, forward strand.
AAATCGATGAGAAAGACCCTAAAAAGCTAGTCGACATCATTGCCTCGTTGGCCCCCACTTTTGGGGGTATCAATTTAGAAGACATCAAAGCACCTGAGTGTTTTGAAGTAGAAGCCGCACTCAAAGCGCGCTTGGACATTCCTGTTTTTCACGACGACCAGCACGGCACGGCCATCATCTCCGCTGCTGCTCTCCTCAATGCTGCTGAATTGCAG
>JALQZL010000052.1 GCA_023258355.1 Wenzhouxiangellaceae bacterium
GGGCTTCTACTGATTAGGTGCGACCAAGGCAAGGGGGAGCCTTGGTCGCGATCTGGGCAAGGAGGGGGAGCCTTACACCAGAGACTTCATTTTAAACCAACGACCAGCGAAGTCAACCAATCCCCAATAAAAATTTAATATTTTTGGGAGCGCGATGGGGGCGTTCAGCGCCCAAATCTGGGGCTAAATCTGGGGTATGTTGACCACACAAGCGCTATACTGTGGGGGTCTTTATTATTCTGACAAAGAAAGGATCAAGAGATGGACTTTCGGTTGACTGATGAGCAGCAAATGATTCAGGCAGCAGCGCGGGATTTTGCCAAGCAACAGATTGAACCAGTGGCGGCCCAGTTCGATGCGTCTGGTGAATTCCCATTGGATAATATTCAAGCAATGGGCGAGCTGGGTCTGATGGGTATTGAGGTCTCAGAGGCGTATGGCGGCTCGGGACTGGACACGATCGGTTATGTCTTGGCCATGATCGAGATATCGGCAGCCGATGCGGCTCACGGCACCATCATGTCGGTCAACAACTCGCTTTTTTGCAACGGCATTCTGAAATATGGAACCGAGGATCAGAAGCAGAAATATGTCCGTGCTATCGCCTCGGGAGAAAAGATCGGTGCCTATGCCCTGACTGAACCGCAATCTGGATCAGACGCTTCAGCCATGAAGTCAAGAGCGGTGATGAGTGCTGACGGCACGCACTACCTCATTAATGCGAGAAAGTCATGGATCACTTCAGGTCCTTATGCTCGCTATCTCGTATTGTTTGCCTCTACAGATCCTGAGGCGGGCGCTAAGGGCATCACCGCCTTTCTTGTCGATACGGAAAAGGCTGGTTTCAGTCGCGGTAAAACGGAGCCAAAGCTCGGTATTCGTGCCTCTGCCACCTGTGAGGTTGAGCTGACAGACTATCATTGCCCTGTTGAAGATCGCCTTGGTGAGGAGGGCGAAGGGTTTAAGATCGCCATGAGCGTCCTCGACGCCGGTCGGATTGGTATTGCTGCGCAAGCTGTCGGCATTGCTCAGGCCGCTTATGAGGCGAGCTTGGCCTATGCCAGAGACCGCAAAGCGTTTGGCAAGGAAATCGGCACTTTTCAGATGATCCAATCTAAACTGGCTGACATGAAAACGCGTTTGGAAGCCGCGCGCTTACTAACCCTGAAAGCCGCTTGGTCGAAAATGGAATCTGAGAAAACGGGTGCGCGCATTACCACTGAGGGTTCGATGGCAAAGTTGTTTGCTTCGGAGGCGGCGATGTGGATTGCGCATCAGGCTGTGCAGATTCATGGTGGCATGGGTTACAGTAAAGAAATGCCTGTTGAGCGGTATTTCAGGGATGCAAAAATCACTGAGATCTATGAGGGAACCAGCGAAATCCAGCGAATGGTAATCGCACGGAGTGAGACAGGACTTAGGTAGGAGCTAAGCCTTGGGCTGGTGATCGGGACTGAGACATCATGAGTGCTGTAGAAGAGCAGAGAAAATCAGACTACATTGAGTCTGTCAAAGCAGATCTCGCTGCTTTGGGTGACAGTCAGATTGTCCAGTCTTTTGCGCACTACTTGTATGAGCGAGTGCCGACAGCCGAGCTCGTTGCTGTCTCATCTGAAAACAGAGCACAACTGGCTCGCCATTTCTACGAATTTGTCTCACAAAAGAGCCACGCTGAGTCCAAACTACGGGTTTTTAACCCATCGCCTGACTCCTCGGGTTGGGTTAGTAACAGAACTGTTATTGAAATTGCCAACAGTGATGGGCCTTTCTTAGTCGATTCTGTGGTGCTTGCACTCAACTCGCTTGGCATCAGCGCACAACTGATTATCCATCCCGTTATGTTTGTCTCCCGAGATGAGACTGGAAAACTTAAGGCCATCAAAGCTGAAGGAGCCCCTGGGTTTCTGCCAGAGTCCTTGATGCACATTGAGGTTGATTATCAACGTGTCCAATCGCAACTGGACAAGATTGAAAAAACCATTCGAGCGAGCTTGGAGCAACTCCATTTTGCGGTGAGAGATTGGCAGCCTATGGTGGCTAAGGCACGCGAAATTGCGAGCGAGCTTTCTCGGACTCACTCGGATATGGCGCCTGAGCAAGTCAGCGAGTTGGCGGCTTTCCTCAATTGGCTGGCTGACGATCATTTCACTTTTTTGGGGTATCGCGAATACCTCGTTGAGGATCAAGGAAAAGATCGCGTGCTTCGAGCAATTGGTGAGAGCGGGTTGGGCATTATGTCCAGTGACCGCGTCAGCGCACCAGTACGGTCTCTAAAAGACTTGGCCAGAGGCGCCGATCAACGCAATCGGTCTGAGCCGATCATCATCACAAAGACCAATGCGCTCTCTCGAGTTCATCGGGGCGGCTACATGGACTATATCTCCATTCTCTACTTTGGGCGGGATGGACGGGTCTGTGCAGAGAAACGCCTGATCGGATTGTTCACCTCCGGTGCGTATATCCGACGTTGCCAAGATACGCCTTTGGTCAGACGCAAGGTGGAGCAGGTGATGAGTCAGTCTGGGCTTCGCCCCAACAGCCATGCCTCAAAGGCACTGTTACACATTCTAGAGACGCTGCCTCGTGAGGAGCTTTTCCAAGCCACCACAATTGAGTTACTGGACATTGGCATCGGCATATTGGATTTACAAGAGAGAAGCCAAACCCGTGTGTTTATTCGAAGAGAGCGGTTTGGCCGATTCTTTTCTTGTTTGGCTTTTATCCCGCGGGAGCGTTTTAATACTGAAAACCGCCTGAAAATTCAGACTATTTTGAAGCGGGCACTTCGAGGCCAAACCATCGATTTTGCGGTTCAGGTAGGTGAGTCCAATCTGGCCCGTGTGCATGTGGTTGTCAGACCAAAAGAATATTCAGCTACTGACATTGATATCGAGAAGTTAGAAGAGCGTATTAAACAGGCGATTCGGCGATGGTCAGATGAGCTTGAAGAGACATTAATAAGTCACCATGGCGCTGAGTTGGGTGGCGAATGGGCGAAGCGGTTTGGCTCGGCTTTTCCGATGGCCTACACAGAGGATGTGGCACCCAATGTGGCACGTTACGATGTGGCCAAACTCTCGAGCTTGTCGGGCGAGAATGACTTAGCGCTCAGTCTCTATAGGCCAAAAACGCGTGATACCAGTATTCTTCGGTTCAAGATCTTTAAACACAAGCACCCAATCCCCTTGAGCGAAGTTTTGCCCATGCTAGAAAACTTGGGCGCACAGATTGTCTCCGAACGACCTTATGAATTGAAATTGCCGGACGGCAAGACAGTTTGGATTCAAGATTTTGATATGCGTCCACCGACAGGGTTCGATTATAAATTGGACCAGGTCCGAGAGCCCTTCCAGTCAGCGTTTGAGAGAATCTGGCAGCGTGAAGCCGAAAATGATGGATTCAATCGTCTGGTGCTGATCGCACGTTTAAGCTGGCAGCAAGTCGCTTTGTTAAGAGCCATTGGGAAATATTTACTCCAGTCAGAGATGCCTTACTCCCAGGCTTACATGGAGCAAACGCTCACGCACACCCCACTGGTTGCAAGACTATTGGTTGAGTACTTTGAATCCCGTTTTGATCCCGACCGCTCAGGGGAGGGGAAAAGGCAGCGGGAAAGCGCAAGCAAGCAACTCGTTGAGCAGTGCAAAGCACTCGCGACTCAACTGAGTGATCATGTCTTGACAGAATACATTGATGAACTTGGCCAGCTGAGATTAGACAATGCGGAGCGATTAAGTGGCCATGTTCGGCGCATCATAGGACGTACTCTTGAGTCTGTTCAATCAGCCGATCAAGATCGTATTCTTCGTGCCTTTTGTCAGTTCATTGATGCGACACTCCGTACCAGCTTCTATCAAACTGACGAAGGTGGCGGAGAGAAACCCTACCTTAGCTTCAAACTCGACTCGTCGCTCATCCAAGAGCTCCCAAAACCGCTACCTTATCGAGAGATATGGGTGTACTCTCCGCGGGTGGAGGGTATCCATTTACGGGGCGGCGCCATCGCCCGTGGTGGGCTTCGGTGGTCTGACCGGCGCGAAGATTTTAGAACAGAGGTGCTGGGCCTAATGCGGGCTCAGATGGTTAAAAACACAATGATTGTGCCGGTGGGTGCGAAGGGAGGGTTTGTTGCCAAGCAACTCCCTGAGAGTGATGACCGTGAAGCGTACCTGAAAGAGGGCATAGCGGCCTATCAATTGTTCATAGCTGGCCTGCTCGACATTACAGACAATCTTGATGGCGAAACCATCATCCCTCCAACCCGCGTGGTGTGTTTTGACGAACCCGACCCTTATCTGGTGGTTGCAGCAGATAAAGGCACTGCCAGTTTTTCTGACATCGCCAATGCCATCTCTGTAGAGAGAGGGTTTTGGCTGGGAGATGCTTTCGCATCGGGCGGCTCAAATGGCTATGATCACAAAAAAATGGGCATCACGGCCAAGGGCGCATGGGAGTCAGTTAAGCGCCACTTTAGGGAGCTTGGGCTTGATACACAAAGTGAGCCATTCACAGTTGTCGGTATCGGCGATATGGCGGGCGATGTGTTTGGTAATGGCATGTTGCTTTCCGAGCACATTCACCTGAAAGCAGCGTTTAATCATCGACACATCTTTATTGATCCCTCGCCGAATGCGAGCAAGAGTTTCAAAGAGCGTCAGCGGCTGTTCGAAACAGCAGGCTCCAACTGGGATGACTACAACACCAAGCTGATCTCGAAAGGTGGTGGCGTGTACTCCCGCCAAGCAAAAACAATTGAGATCTCAGATCAAGTGAAAGCTTGGCTCGGCTTAGAGGAGTCCATGTTGACGCCACAAGCACTGATCCGTGAACTGCTTAAGGCACCTGTGGATTTATTGTGGAACGGGGGTATTGGCACCTATGTGAAGGCCACGAGCGAGAGTCATGCTGATGTGGGTGACTTGGCGAATAATCAAGTTCGGGTTGATGGAAAAGAACTGAGAGCACGTGTGATCGGTGAGGGTGGGAATCTCGGGCTAACCCAGAAAGGGCGAATTGAATTCGCCTTGGCTGGTGGGATGATCAATACCGACTTTATTGATAATTCAGCAGGTGTGGACTGCTCAGATCATGAAGTTAATATAAAAATTCTTTTGAATAAAGCCATGGCATCGGGCCGAGTGTCTGCCGATGAACGAAACGAGCTATTGGCAGCCATGACAGATGAGGTGTCTCGTTTGGTGTTGCGCTCCAATACGCTGCAGACTCAGGCAATTAGTGTCATGTCTGCCATGACAGGCGATCGGCTGGGTTCGGAAGCGCATTTCATTGCGATGTTAGAGGGGCAAGGCGTTCTAGACAGGGGCCTAGAGCATTTGCCTGATGAAGAAGCACTGCGGGATCGTGTGGCGAATGGGCTGGGGTTGACGCGCCCTGAGCTTTCTTTGTTATTGTCTTTTAGCAAGATCACGCTTTATCAGGACTTACTGGACTCCGATGTCCCGAAAGATCCTTACCTGTCCAGTGAGCTCAAGGCTTATTTTCCCACCCTGTTACAAGAAAAATGCTCAGACTTGATGCCCGAGCATCGATTGCGGTCTGAGATTATCGCTACCCGTGTGACGAACAGTATTGTTAATCGGATGGGTGCTCACTTTGCCATGCGGATTAAAGAGGATACGGGCGCGGATTCGGCCACCATGGCAAAAGCATTCACAGTGGCACGAGAAATCCTCCAAGCAAGGCCTTTTTGGGCTTCTGTGGAAGCACTGGATAATATCGTCCCAGCGAAAGTGCAAACCGAGTCGTTGCTTGAGATGTGGAAATTGATTCGGCACGTGACCCGTCGACTGATTGCTTTGCCGGGAGGATATAGCATTGATATTTCCTCAAGGGTTGATCGCTTGCTCCCTGGAATGGTGTTGTTCAGAGAATGTTTGACACACAGCCTGACACCGGTGCTCAGAGAAGAGCGTGATCATCGCATGGCGCACTTGATATCTCAGGGGCTCTCTGAGGAGCTGGCCTTAACAGTCGCCAACCTGCCTTTGATGCATCCGGCACTGGATATTGTTGATGAGAGCCTCAATCAGAATTTTGATGTGGCCCATGTTGCTAATATCTATTTTGGACTCCTAGATCATCTGCACCTTCGTTGGCTACAAAAGCACGTTGAGGCACTGCCAGTAGAATTACCGTGGCATGCACATGCCCGTGGTCATCTGAGGGAGCAACTTTTTGCCCACCATAGACGACTTACGATGCGGGTTCTAAATGAGCATGGGGCATCAGAAGTAGCCATTGAGGCATGGTTCGATACACATCGGCAGGAAGTCGCAAGGACTTGCCTGATGCTCAATGAGATGGTTGAGGGCAACGCCTATGATTACCCCTCACTTCAAGTCGCTATTGCAGGGATTGAGCAGCTTTTGAATGCAACGGCCACATCATGAGTGATCTGCGGCTCGCCTTCCTAGCCAGCCGTCATGAGGGCTCACAACAAGCACTGAGACAACTTCAAGACCATTATCCTAGCCACTCTCCGCAAGATGCAGATATTTTGGTGGTGCTGGGTGGCGACGGATTTATGTTGCATACGCTGCATGAGCATGCAGAGTCCAATTTGCCTGTGTTTGGCATGAGACTTGGTGATGTCGGGTTTTTGATGAACCGTTACCAGCCAGATGATCTTTATGATCGCATTGCCACTGCTAGAGAGGTGGTGCTTAATCCCTTAGCAATGCAGGCAACAGATTCTCAAGGTCAAGTACATACTGCTCTGGCAATCAATGAGGTGGCGCTCCTTCGTCAAACCAACCAAGCTGCGCACATTCGTATCTGCGTGAACGACCAAGAGCGTCTGGCAAAACTGGTGGCTGATGGCGTGCTTGTGGCGACTGCAGCGGGTTCGACGGCTTATAACCTTTCTGCGCATGGCCCGATACTGCCTCTTGGCACGGAAGCGGTTGTACTGACACCGATTAGTCCATTTCGACCGCGTCGTTGGCAAGGCGCCATATTACCTGCGCATGCATCTATCACTTTTGAGGTTCTTGATCCGATCCGTCGGCCAGTCAGCGTGACCGCCGACTACGATGAGTTCAGGGATATTAAAAAGGTCGTGGTGCAACAAGACACCACGACCTCGCATCGGTTACTGTTCGACCCAGAACACTCGTTGGAAGAGCGAATTATCAACGAGCAATTCTGGACGCCCTCGGGTGGCGAGGGCTAGAGACGAGGCTCAATCGCGTTAGCGTCCCCGCTCTTCTTTCAGGCGGTTAGCTCTGGCAATAATCTCTTCACCCGTCATGCCATTGAGGCGCTCATAAAAACCGGGCAAACCCGCCCAACCATCAGACGAGTACACCTGCAAGTAGCGCACGGCGGAGTCTAGTTGGCGATATTGCTGCGCACTGGTGTCGCTGGCAATCAGCGCTAAGCTTTCAGCAAAAGCCTCTGGTGAGCTACCATCAACAATCAAAGTCAAACCATAGCCCTCTTGTTCGCCCTGCGCCGTAATCTTCGGAATCTTTTTCGCAGGGTCCTCATTCGGATTCACAATGGGGCGCGGTGTGTTCCGTGCAGCACGGCGTGTTGTGCGATCACGGTCAGGCGCTTTGCTGGCTATGCTGGTTTCGGTCGTCGATTCTTGAGAATCATCTGAGCCACATGCAGAGAGGAAGAGCAGCAGTGGCAGGGCCGATAGGATCAGAGATAGGCTGATTTTCTTCATGGTTCACTCACACTCTTTTTCGGTTAATTTCTGGCCTACAGTATAGGCGATTTAAGGATAACGCTTCATTTGAGTACTGGATTTTGGACAAGTTCCCAATGATCGGTTAGAAACTCACTTGGTTGCCCTAATGGTCACGATCGCTTGTCTTAGACGATCCATTCCCGCCAATAGACGGGGCCCGGGCCGGCCCAGCCATGCCTCGCTAATTGGGAAGATGTGGTGATTACGTATGGCAGGCACATCCTCCCAGCCAGGTCTTCTGGCAACGATATGCGGGCGATATTTGCTCTCTTTGACACCACACCAGCTTATAACAATGCCCTCAATACTGGCCTCGCAAGCCATTTGAGGCGTCAGTTCAAAGCTCTCACCTGGGATACCTGCGAACGGGTTGACAGCACCTGCCAGCCGTAACATCTCATTGGTCCAAGACTGTTGGCCTGGAACAATCACGGGCTTCGGCCACCATTCAATACACACAGGCAGCGGGGTTTCGTGGGGAATTGGGCGATTGATTCGCTCTTCAAAGACTGAAAAAAGCGTTGCCGCCTCAGTGCGTCTGCCGATCGCCTCGCCGATGCGAACGATATCAGCCATGACGTCTCTCAGGCTAAATGGCTGGGTGACTAAGAAAGGAAGCCCTGCTTTTTTTATCTTCTCAACGCAGTGCTCGTGACCGGGTACCGTGAGCGAGGTAATCACGAGATCAGGATTGAGGGCGATGATTTGGGCGATATCAATATCCAGATCAGGGCCGATTTTTGGTAATGAGGAAACAGTCTCCGCTGGATAGTCTGAATGATTATCAACACCAACCAACTCGGCACCAGCGCCTAAGGCACAGACAATCTCTGTGTTTGAGCAAGTGTGAGTCACTATTCTCATTGAGTGTCGCGCCAATCGTTTGCAAACTGTTGACCTCGATTTAAATTCACGCGGGACACGCCTATCAAAGCCAAAACCATCAAGGCGAGGCAAAATGCAATTGCATTTTCCAAGCCAACTTTACTTTGCAAAAAACCCAATCCCAAGAGACCAAAGATCGCTGCTGCCTTTGACACCATTGACCATAGACCAAAAAACTCCGCTGCCTTTGTCTCTGGAGTCAGCATCCCAACAAGGGCTCGACCTGCCGACTGAGATGCGCCTAGGCTCAAGCCAGCCAGCAGTCCAGCGCCGAGGAATACATATTGCGCCTGCCATCTGAGCTCGAGCCATTCGTTCAGGAGTAGGGTGAGTTGGGGTGTTTTCCAAATACTAGCAATCGCAATGACCCACAGTATCAATGTCACTACATAAGTTTGTTTTGCACCATACAGACCATGTGCCCAGCCAAAAAAGAACGCACCCACTGTGGCTGAGATTTGGACAGTGACGAACATCAAGACCCGAACAGGCTCATCCCATCCAATCACTTGAGCCCCATAAATAAAGGCAAAACTGATGACAATGTAGAGTCCAGCGGTCATAAAAAAGATAGAAACGAGTAGCCTTTTAAGATCAGAGAGCATGCCAAGGTTTTGATAGGTGTTGCGTAGTCGATCGGCTGCTAAAGCTAAAGGTGAGGGGCCATGAGATGCTAGGTCAGTAGATGTGCGTTCTCTTAGATAGACAAAAGTGGGCAGTGCGGCAATCAGAAAGAAAATTGAGGCGAATGGACCAACCCAACGGATTTTTTCAAAGTTCTCTAGGCTGACCTCACCTAAAAAAGCCAGCGCAAAAATGGTAGCGACAAGACCGCCCACATAGCCCAATCCCCAGCCAATGCCAGAAATCCAACCCAGATCTTCAGGTGGCCCTAAGCTTGGTAGAAAACTAGCGATAAAGGATTCCCCCATGGCATAGGCGTAATTTGATATGACAATCAGTATCATCGTGAGCACAACCCAACCCGGCTGTCCGAAATACAAAAGCGCGGTTGAAACCACACACATGACATAGCTCACGAGCAAGAATCTCTTTCTGGCATGTCTTTGATCCATCACTGCACCTGCAATTGGTGCGGTGATAACAACCATCAGATAGCTGACAGAAAGGGCCACGGACCACAATAAGTTGCCCATTCGAAAATCAGTGGGATCGCTCTGTGACGCACCAACAATGATTCTGGTGAAAAGATCCCCGAAAATCACGGTAATGATTAGCAATGTGTAAGCTTGATTGGCAAAATCAAACATCGCCCAACCAAAAATCTCTTTGCCAGAGGCGCGTTTTTTCAAGGGCAAGACACCATTAAAATCGAGATAAGACGCTTAGCATAGCGCCCTTTATCAAAGCACGACAAGTGCCTCACAACCCATCCCATCAGCCAGCCAGCCCCGATGCAAAAGGAACCAAAAGATGGCACACTAGGCGCACAACGAATCGAAAGGATAGGCATGCAGAAGGTAACTGACAGCGGTGGTAAGCCCAGC
>JALQZL010000053.1 GCA_023258355.1 Wenzhouxiangellaceae bacterium
AGCGACTTGATCGCCAGAAACAATTAACGCTTCGAGTATTGTGTCGCTTTCCGTGCTTTGTGCAAGCCAATCTTCTTACGCTCAACAGCGCGAGCGTCTCGAGTTACGAAGCCTGCTTTGCGCAATGGTGAGCGGAGCGTTTCATCATATTCCATCAAAGCACGCGCCAAACCTAAACGAATAGCGCCAGCTTGACCAGTCGTGCCGCCACCTTTGACGGTGACATTGATATCCAGTTGGTCGAGCATATTGACCAATTCCAACGGCTGGCGCACGATCATGCGGGCAGTTTCACGGCCAAAAAATTCATCGAGTGGCTTGCGGTTTACTGTGATTTGGCCTTGGCCACGACGGATGAATACGCGAGCGCTTGAGGTCTTGCGTCGGCCGGTGCCGTAGTATTGTTCAGTTGCCATGTTTATTGTCCTAGTTCCGATACTTAGATATCCAGCGCCTGAGGCTGCTGTGCGCTGTGGGGGTGCTCTGCACCTGCATATATTTTAAGCTTTGACAGCATCTCACGACCCAGTGGGCCTTTGGGCATCATGCCCTTCACTGCCTCTTGAATTGCCCGCTCTGGGTGGGTTTCGAGGAGCTTACCCAAAGACACTGACTTCAAGTTGCCGATATACCCGGTATGCCGGTGATACATCTTATCGGCCATCTTGTTCCCTGTGGCATGCACTTTTTCTGCATTGATAATGACCACATAATCGCCTGTGTCGACATGCGGTGTGTACTCTGGCTTGTGCTTGCCGCGGAGACGTTTGGCTACCTCTGATGCCAAACGGCCGAGGGTTTTTCCGTCTGCATCCACTAAATGCCAGTGGCGATGGATGTCTTGAGCGCGGGCGCTATATGTCTTTGACATGTCGTTCAAACTCTCTTTTCAGATCAAACTTCTGGGGTAAAGAGCGAGAATTTTACAGCAAACCAGCCGCTGTGGCAATGGCCAGAACCGACTTTCCCTCATTCAGGCAACTCAACCGGCTGATCGGGCAATCTTAAGCGGTCGACGATTTCCCCCCCGATAATGTGTCGCTCAATGATTTCGTCCAAATCGGCCTCATCCACGTAGGTGTACCACACCCCTTCTGGGTAAATCACCAAAACTGGCCCCTCTTCACACCGGTCTAAACACCCTGCCGTATTGGCCCGCACGCCCCCAGGGCCTGTCAGCCCCAGTGCTTTCAACTTGGCCTTGGCATAACCACGGAGCTCACCCGCATCGCAAAGGGCACATGAGGGCCGTTCTGCGCCATCAGGGCGACGATTCGTGCAGAAGAACAGATGATGCCTGTAATAGCCCACGGTCACCTCTGGCGCTAGGGTTTCGGTTTGAAGTTGTAGACGAGATTGATCGTCGATAATAAGTCGTTTTTCTTCTTACCGGGATCCACATCACTGTTATGGCGCATGGTGAGCGCTGTTTTTAGCGACACCCGTGAATTAATGGCCACCGTCAGTGAGGTGGCATTTTCAGCAAAGGTATTGTCCGACCCTGCCTCCACGAGCAGTTTGTTCTCGAATTGAGTGGTCTCGGACACATCCCATCGGTAGTCCAAAAACCCACGGGCAATCACCTCATCATCGTGTTTACTCGTCGCTCGGACCTCACTCACTCGAAAACCTGGGCCTGCCTCCACCCTGACCCGGTGCTTCTCGGTATCCACCAATCGGTATCCATAACCCAGTGCGGCCGAGCCTTGGTAACGAAAAGTGGAAAAACGATCGCGGTCATAACGAAAGGCCCCAACAGCGTAGCGATGATTGCCAAACCGGTAGTCGGTTCGATTAGCGAGTACAAATCGATTGGCGCTGGTGTCTCCGCTGTCTCGGGAATACACACCACTGGCCGTTGATTCATTGGACCAATGATCACGCTCGAAGACCACCTTGATGCTGGCATTGGCTGACTCGGAATCACTGTTCCCCCGATTAATGACCAAACCCAGCTCACCAGCGCCGGAGACATCGACGCTTTGCGCAAAAAGCATGGGCGAGCACAGACTCAAAATGGCGGTCAGCATGAGGAATAACAACGGGTTTGCCTGGAAACTTTTTTGTGGCCAGGTAGCGGGACTTTTGGGTGACATTACCGACTCTTTATTCAATGAATGTTGACAAGATCTTCTGAATTTTGGACTGGAAATTATACGCTCAAAAGGTAGGCAAATCGACGCCGATTGGTCGATTCTTACAGGTGTGACTCGCTGATCATTTGAAATCGGCGAATCAGCCACTGCTCAACCCAACTGTCCATCTGCCAATTTTCAATAAACCCACAGTGCCCTCCCCTCGGCTGGACTTGGATTGTTAGGTTGTTGGCTTGAGGCAAGGCATCAAAATCATCAATCGGGATGATGGGGTCATCTTCAGCCGTCAAAACCACCGTGGGGACATGCAGATCGTTTAAATAGTCGCCCGCCACAGAGTAACCCTCCAAATACGCTGTCACGCTGGGATATTCGGTGTAGTGGCCAATCAACCACTCGGTTTGCTCGCTGAGTCGTTTCAAACCGAACCACTCACTAAAATCGTAAACATTGGGAAACAATGCCTGTTTGATCTTCAAAGATTTGCGCCATTTTTTTACAAAGTATTGGTGGTAGACAAAATGACCTTCCTCCAGCGCATTCATCACATGAACTGGGCGAACCACAGGACTCACCGCAATGGCTTCAGAGAGCGCCAAGCCGACCTCTGCACCGCGTTTAGCTATTCTGAGCGTAAAATTGCCACCCAGTGAGAAGCCCACCAGGTAGACGGGGACATGCTCGCCAAAACGCAAGCGCCAGTCTGCCGAGAGTTTTGCCACCACGTCCATGACTTCGAACAGTCGACAGCTGTGAAACAGGCCCACGTTCAAATGGTGTGACTCACCGTGATCTCTGAGGTTTAGACGAAAAGTGGCCATGTTGGCCTCATCCAGGGCGTGAGCGGCGGACAAGAGGTAATTCGAATTGGCGCTTCCCTCCCATCCATGGATCAAAATAACCAGTGGGACCGGCTTGTCTGAGGCGGTGGTCGGTGGGTGATTTCGATACCCCAACAGGCGGGTGCCATCATCGGCCCGCCAAACCTCGGCCTGGGTCCTGTCAAGATAAGCCTGAGCTTTCCGAGACACCACGTGCTTCCGCCACGGACCAGACGTCATCAAAGATTGCACGTGGGCGTTGGCAATCAATCCTCTGGGCTGGAACATGGACTCAGGACTCATAAAAATTCTCGATGACTTGCCGCGATTGACGTGCCAGACCGTCCCGGCCTACTTCGAAATGGGTCAGCGGTTGGGCAATAAATACCTCGGCTCTCAGGCGAGGATAAGACAATATGCGCAAACAATTGGTGATGAAGCCTGTCCCTGGACCGAACACAGCGACCTTATGCGCATCGGCGCCTGTCACCGCATCCCGATAACGAATTCCGACCGGTACCACGGGGGCCCTGGCCCTAATAGCACTCCCAAACAGCCTCGAATGAAACCGGCCGACTTTCGGTGGGCCTGGGATGCCCGCCTCTGGAAAGACGCCCACGGTGTCGCCGCATTTCAAGAGGGCTGTCATGCGGCGTTGGACTTTTTGGCGAGAGTGCGGCGCTCCTCGCTCTATAAACACAGTGCCCGCAATGCGTGCCAGCTGCCCGACCAAAGGCCAACGCGCAATTTCAGCTTTGGCGACCAGCCAAATCGGTCGTTCTGTGTGCAGGATGAGAATATCCAACCACGAGACATGGTTGGCAACCACCAGACAACCCCCTGCTGGCAATTGGCCTTGGCTACTCAGCTCAACACCGCAGATTCGCAACAGACACCTCACCCACCACCGATGGATCCTCGATTGCACGGTTTGCCCCCGCGTGGGTAGTCGCCGAACGCCTGGCAAATAAGCCAGCAACGCCAGCGGCAACAACAGCGCATGTAAAAACAGTAACGGCAGGCGATAAATCAGTTGCCAACGCCTGAGTGCGCGCAAACGACTCTCGCTCAATGCATCAGTCTCCACCACTGGCTCACTCGACAATCACCTCAAAAAATGTCACGACTATTGTATCCTCAGCACGGTTTTGTGCGACTATATGGGATTAATTCGGTCCGATATCGCCGCTGGCCTGTCGGACATGTCATCCGATTCTGCAAGCGAGCATGAAAGACCACCGTGGGCCAATCGAACGCACTACGTCAAATCAAGATCGAATCAAGCGGGCATGTGTTCAAAGCCAGGCCCGGCGAGACCATTTTGACAGCCGCGCTCAGACAAGGCATTGTTTTGCCTTACAGCTGCAAAAACGGCACCTGCGCCAGCTGCAAGTGTCAAATGGTCAGCGGTCAGGTCAACTACCCTCATAACCCACCCACTGCGCTGGGCTTTGATGACTTGGCAACGGGGCATGCGTTGACTTGCCAGGCGGTCCCAACCAGTGATGTGGTCATTGAAGCCAGAGAGCTCAAACAGGTCGCTGATATCCCGGTCCGAAAATTGCCAGCACGCGTGGAGAGCCTACATCGGTTCACGCCTGAGATCATGCAGGTGAGACTGAAGCTACCGCGCGCAGCACGTCTTCAGTTTTTAGCCGGGCAATACATTGATATTTTGCTACCCGAAGGAAAGCGCCGCGCTTTTTCTATTGCCTCTCCGCCATCGCAAACAGATTACATAGAGTTACATATCAAGCACGTCTCAGGCGGTGGTTTTACCGGCCATGTCTTTGAGGGCATGACCGAAAAAGAGATTTTAAGGCTGGAAGGTCCATTAGGGACTTTCTTCGTCAGACGCTCGTCTACGCGTCCCATGATTCTGATGGGTGGCGGGACCGGCTTTGCCCCTTTGAAGGCCATGATCGAAGAAATGGTCCATGATGTCGAGACGCATACTGGTCATGATGAACCACCCCCAAGGGAGATCATCTTGTATTGGGGCGTCACCAAACCCGAAGATCTCTATGCCAATGAACTCATTGGCCATTGGACCAAAGTGTTGCCTAACTTCAAGTTTGTGCCGGTGCTCATGGCACCTGAGCCTGACTGGACCGGGGCTGTTGGGTTAGTGCATGAGCAAGTCATCAAAGAACATCCAGATTTATCTGGCTTTGATGTCTATATGAGCGGCCCACCACCGATGATTCAAGCGGCGCGCCAAAGCTTTATTGAAGCCCACTTGCCAGAGGATCGCTTATTCTATGACTCGTTCGATTTTGCCGCCGACGTGCCGCTCAATCCCTAGCGGTTAAAGAGTGCTCTCAGAGCGTGGCCTGGGTCTGGCTGACGCATCAACGATTCTCCTATCAAGAAAGCACCAATGCCCCCGGCTTGAAGCGCGGCCACGTCAGATGGCTCATGGATACCACTTTCTGATACCACCAGCCTCGGGGAGAGCACCTGGGGTGCCAACCGAAGGCTCGTCTTTAGATCGGTTTTAAAGACGTGGAGGTCACGGTTATTGATACCAATCAAAGGACAATCGAGTGTCAGTGCACGCGCCAGCTCTGCCTCATCATGCACTTCCACCAACACATCTAACCCAATGTCTTTTGCCAGTCCATTGAACTCATGGAGCTGGTCATCATCAAGGGCGGCAACAATCAATAAAATGGCATCAGCGCCCAAAGCCCGGGTGTCCCACACTTGCCAAGCATCAATGATGAAATCTTTCCGAAGCACTGGCAGAGACACCGCCTGTCGAGCCTTGGAGAGATAATCGCGATGGCCTTGAAAATATTGCTCGTCGGTGAGCACTGACAAGGCACTGGCACCCCCCTGCTCGTACGCCTTGGCCAATGCCGTCGGGTCAAAGTCCTCGCGAATCAACCCAGCCGATGGCGAGGCTTTTTTGATTTCAGCGATGACAGCATCTTGGCTGGCTTCAGCACGGGTTTTTAAGGCCTGAAAAAATCCGCGGGTCTTTGGCATATCTTGCACAAACGCCTTGATCTCAGCCAAGGGATACGTGGCCTGACCTGCCGCAATCTCAGCCCGCTTTGTGTCCAATATCTTTTTTAAAATATCCACGCTCAATCCACTTGGCCAATTTTTTGGGTGGCCTCAGCATAGCGCTCGAGCAATGACCACGCAGACCCTTGATCAATTGTTTTTTCAGCCAATGCCACCCCCTCGCTGTAACTGTCTGCTTGTCCACCGACATAAATCGCTGCCCCTGCATTCAGGGCCACAATCGCTCGGGCAGCTTTAGAAGCTTGGCCACTGAGAACGTCACGGACGATACTGAGGCTGGCCTCAGGACCATCTACGGTCAGGCCGTCTAGTGAGTTGACCGCCAGCCCGAAGTCTTCGGGCTTGATCACATAGGACTGGATCTGGCCATCTTTAAGCTCGGCCACATGGGTAGGCGCCACCGGGGAGATCTCATCTAAACCATCTTCACTCGAGACCACCATGACATGTTGCGCACCCAACGCCCGCATCACCTCAGCCATGGCCATGACGCGGTCTTTAGCAAAGACACCCAATACCTGGCAGCGCGCACCCGCTGGGTTGGTCAAGGGCCCAAGGAGATTGAACAGGCTCCAAACACCCAAGGCTTTTCGTGGGCCAATGGCATGGCGCATGGCGCCGTGGTGTTGCGGCGCGAATAAAAAAGCGATGCCATGCGCATCGATGAGCGTTTGCACGTCATCAGCGCCAAGGTCCAAGCGACAGCCCGCCGCCTCTAATAAGTCAGCCGCCCCTGACCGACTCGACACTGACCGATTGCCATGCTTGGCCAAGACCACACCAGCGCTGGCTGCCACAAAGGCAGAGGCTGTGGAGACATTGAATGTGGCCGCACCGTCTCCTCCTGTCCCAACAATGTCGGTCAGCCGGTCGCAGTCAATGGTGACCTTGGTCGCAAACGCCCGCATCACCCGAGCAGCGGCTGTGATTTCAGAGACATGCTCTCCTTTAATCCTCAAAGCCATCAACAAACCCCCAATGGCAGCAGGATCTGCCTCACCCGCCATGATCTGTGTCATGGTCTCTTCCATGAGCTGACCATCCAGGTCATGCCCCGAAGCGAGCTCACTTAACGCAGTTTGAATTGGGTTACTGGCTTGACCCATGGCCTTGTCCTTTCCTCATCTCATGACCCGATTTGATCCAAGAAGTTACTCAACATTTGATGGCCATGCTGCGTCAAAATAGACTCAGGATGGAATTGCACGCCCTCAATTAAATGTGTGCGATGACGAAAGCCCATGATCTCATCGGGGCGATAACCATCACTGTGCACAGTCCATGCGGTCTCTTCCAAACATTCAGGCATGGAATCTCTGGCCACGATGAGCGAGTGATACCGAGTCGCTTCAAACGGATTGCTGAGTCCTTTAAACACACCCACACCGCGGTGATGTATGGGCGATGTCTTGCCGTGCATCACTTCCCTCGCCCGAATCACGTCACCACCAAAAGCCTGACCAATGACTTGGTGGCCTAAGCAAACACCCAAGATGGGAATGCGGCCTTGGAAGGCATCCACGATGGACAGACAAATCCCAGCCTCATCTGGCGTGCAAGGGCCAGGCGACAGCACAATCGCATCGGGCGCCATTGCCTCAATATCACAGAGCGCCAGCGCATCATTGCGATGTGTCTGCACGTCAACCCCTAGTTCACCAAAGTACTGGACCAAGTTGTAGGTGAATGAATCGTAGTTGTCGATCATTAAGAGTTTCAAAACAGGAAGACTCCAGCGTGCCTAGTACATTTAAGATAGGCACTATAGACCAGTTAGAGCCACAATGCAGTGAAGTTAGCCAAACCTAGGCTTGATGTTCAATCCGCCCTGGCTAGACAATAAAGCAAGGCAAATCATCGGCCCCTTATTCGTGATGAAAGGGTCCGTGATCCCAAAAATAAGGGTGATTCAGTGATGCGCGAACGTGTCTTCTACACAAAAAACCTCACCAAAGTCTATCAAGTCGGTGATCGCGAGATTCATGCCCTCCGTGGCAT
Organism: Wenzhouxiangellaceae bacterium; assembly: GCA_023258355.1. Classification (GTDB taxonomy): domain Bacteria; phylum Pseudomonadota; class Gammaproteobacteria; order Xanthomonadales; family Wenzhouxiangellaceae; genus Wenzhouxiangella. The sequence goes on from JALQZL010000053.1 coordinate 7,949, forward strand.
TGATCTGGACTTGTATGCAAAAGAATTTGTTGTGATGCTGGGTGCGTCTGGTTCCGGCAAATCAACGCTTCTGAATATCCTGGGCGGTTTGGACACAGCCACATCAGGTGAGGTCTACTATGGAGACCAAGACTTGGTGAAGGCCTCGGAGAAGATGCTGACCGCGTATCGGAGGCATCATGTCGGCTTTGTCTTCCAATTCTACAATCTGATTTCCAGCCTGACCGCCAAAGAGAATGTGGCGGTTGTCACCGACATCGCCAAAAACCCCATGTCAGCCGAGGATGCCCTGGCTTTGGTCGGCCTGGCTGATCGAATGAATCACTTTCCAGCCCAAATGTCGGGGGGTGAGCAACAACGGGTGGCCATCGCTCGGGCCGTTGCCAAGCAGCCACAGGTCTTATTGTGTGATGAACCCACCGGCTCGCTTGACTCAGCGACAGGAGTCAGAGTGCTGGAGACACTGGAGACGGTTAACCGTGAGCTAGGCACCACCACGGTGGTCATCACGCACAACGTGGTCATCTCAAAAATGGCCGACCGCATTATTCGCCTCAGTGATGGCCGTGTCATTGAGACCACTGAGAACAGTGAGCGGGCTGCGCCTGCCACCTTGCACTGGTGATGCCTTGGGCTTGCTAACACTCAACCGCAAACTGGTCAGAGACATGGGCAATCTGTGGGGACAGATTGCGGCCATTATTCTGGTGCTTGCCGCCGGCATCATGACTTTGGTGGTCTCAGTGGGCACCGTGGATGCCTTAAAAGCCACCCAGTCTCAGTTTTATGAGACCCAGCGCTTTGCCGAGGTATTTGCCAGCCTCAAACGCGCACCCAATGACCTCCTCGATCGAATAAGTCGCATTCAAGGCCTCGATCAAATTGAGACACGTATTCAAATACCCGCACGCCTCGCAGTGTCAGGCTTTAACGATCCGATTCGAGGTCTCGTGGTTTCCCTGCCAGATGGCGCACAGCCCAATCTCGGCAGACTCTACCTTCAACAGGGTCGGCTACCTAGCCAAGACCGATTAGATGAGGTCGTCCTGTCTGATGGCTTTGCCCTGGCACATCAACTGGCCATGGGCGATAAGATTGAGGCCATTATCCAAGGCCGTAAGCAAACCCTTCTTGTCACCGGTATTGCCCTGTCACCGGAATTTATTTACCAAAGAAGTCCTGCTGACTTGTTTCCAGATCATTTGCGCTATGGCGTGGTGTGGATGAACCGCCGTGGCTTGGAAAATGCTGCCGGCATGTCAGGTGCTTTCAACCAGCTTGTCGCGACCTTACAACCAAACGCACATCAAGCCGAGGTGCTGGATCAGGCTTTGCGTTTTTCTCATGATCCATGGACTTCTCAGTTAATGCCGACCAGCAAAAGAGTTTGGTTCTTGCCCTGTCGAGGTTGCCTTGTTTCCACACTGCTGAGTCGACGTAAAGCGTTGTT
>JALQZL010000054.1 GCA_023258355.1 Wenzhouxiangellaceae bacterium
GCACGTTTTGACCGATCTTTGCCCCATCTTCAATAATGGCGCTTGGATGGATGGCAGGCTTAGTTTCCGTCATGGCCTTTGGCCTTTGCTGCACACAACAGCTCTGCGCTGGCAACTTCTCGCCCATCCACTGAGGCTGATGTCTCGTATAGACCCATGTTACGCATGAGGCGTTTCTGTTTGACTTCAAAAATCAATTGATCACCGGGTGTGACGATCTGGCTAAATCGGGCTTTGTCCACTTTGACCAGATAAAACAATTGGTTCTGATCTTCAGCGTCCGCTGATAGATAAGCGAGACAACCTGCTGCTTGGGCCATGGCCTCAATGATCAGCACGCCAGGCATCACGGGATGGTCCGGGAAATGGCCTTGGAAGAAAGGCTCATTCATTGTGACGTTTTTCAGCGCTTTCAGCACCGTGGGCTCTTTGGGATCAAACTCAAGGACCCGATCTACCAATAAAAACGGGTAACGGTGGGGCAGTAATTTCAGAATTTCTTCGATGTTGACAGTCATTAGTCTGAGGATCCTTTCTCAATTTTCTTCAGGCGACCAATCCAATCATCCAGTTTAGCCAAGCGAGCCAGTACTCGCTTCCATCGTTGATGTGGCTGAGCTGGTATACCAGAGCCATAAGTGCCCGGTGAGTTGATCGAACTGACCACAGTACTCATCGCTGTGATGATCACTTGGTCGGTAATGGTCAAGTGGCCACCAATGCCACTGGCGCCGGCAATCATACAATAAGACCCAATGGTCGTCGAGCCAGCAATGCCGACGCATCCGGCGATCGCAGTATGGTCTCCAATGCAAACATTGTGCGCAATCTGCACTTGGTTGTCGATGCGCACATCATTACCCAAGATGGTATCCCCCAACGCACCACGGTCGATGGTGGTGTTGGCACCAATTTCACAGTCATCGCCAAAGACAACCCGACCCAGTTGAGGGACCTTCTGCCAGTGGCCATTGTCTAGAGCCACGCCAAAGCCATCCGCACCAATCACCACACCGGGGTGCACGATTGTCCTTTGACCAAGCTGGCAGTCATGACCCACAAAGACGCGTGCCACTAGACGGCTATCCGCTGCAATCTCAGCATTCGCTTCCACAATAGAGTGAGGGCCCAAGATGACCCTAGCGCCAATTTTGCAATTTGCCCCGACCACGCAATGATCACTAATGGCAGCTGTTGGGTGAATCTCTGCGCTGGGATCAATACACGCAGTGGCGGCAACCCCCGGGGCAGGATGGGCCAATGGATGCATCAAAGTCAGCGCCTTGGCCCAAGTAGCGTAGGGATTGTCTGAGATCAGTGCGGCATGCGGGTAGGTTTGTGCATGTCCTGGGCTTAAAATCACCGCACCCGCTTTGGTGCTCGCTAAGAATTTCTTATAGCTTGGATTAGCCAAAAAAGTCAGCGCATGAGGCCCTGCTTTTTCTAAGGTGGAGACGCCTTCCAGACAAAGATCGCCATCTCCTTGATAATCGAGCCCAAGTGTCTCAGCTAATTGAGCAAGGGTGAACGACTGGGTCATGGGCTAATTGAGGCGTTGTTGGCATCCACTTCAAGCCAGTCCAAGACATCCTGTGTGATATCCAAACGATCTGAGGCAAAAGCCACTGGACTGGTGAGGATCAAATCGTATTGACCAGCTCTGGCCACCTCCGCGACGGCCAATTCAATGGTTTCCTCAAGTGCAGTGGTCTCTGCTGAGGTTCTAAAGCGCACTTCTTCTGCTAAGTCCTCACGTCGACGCTCAATCGATCGGCGGAGGTTCCTAATGTCCAACTCCATTGATTGGCGTTGAGATAGGGTTAATGAGCCGTCTTCTTGGACCTGACTTTCCATCGCTTCTAGACGCTGTTCGTCAGCCAATACTGCCTCGTTACGTGGCCTGAACTCTCGGTCAAGGTTGTCTCTGACTTGCTGGACCTGTGGTGCTTCAGAGAACAGGCGTTTCATATCGACATAACCAATTTTCGCCTCCTGGGCATTGGCAGTGCCAAAGCCAACCAAGGCGAATAAGCAGACCCCGACACACCAAAGCCTGCGTTTTGACATATCAGAATACCTGTCCAAAACTGAATTGCAGGGCTTGCGTCTCATCACCTGCACGCTTTTTGAGCGGTTGAGCTAAGTTAATGATGATCGGACCAATCGGTGCTTGCCAAGTCACGGACAGCCCTGTGGATGCTCTGAAAAGGTTGGCATCAAAGGTGTCGTAATTGGAGAAGACATTGCCGACGTCAACAAACCATGACAGCCGTGTGCCCGAGGCCTCAACGAAGGGGATTGGGAACGCTAACTCAAAACCACCAGAGACTTTGAAGTCACCACCGACAGAGCGACAGAACCGATCCTTCGGTCCCAGCGAGTTGTCATCAAAGCCCCGAATGTCGGTGACGCCACCGGCGAAGAAGTGCTCATAAAAAGGCAGGCCTGTATCCAGTGTCACGATTTCATCGAGTTGACACTGACCAGCCACACGCTCTGGCTCAACAGGCTCTAAAGCGAGCGCCTTGTCGTAGTTGTCATACGTGTTTCCGTAGGAGATATCCGCTTTTATGCTGAAAGCCATGCTGTTACCGACAGGCCAGTATTTTCGGCCACGGTATGACACCTTGTAGTACTCGCGCGTGCTTCCTGGCAGCGTGAATTCAGAGGTCAAGCGGTTCAGAGAGCCCATGGTGGGGTTAAGGTAATGATTTCGGCTATCGCGTGCCCAAGTCGCATCCAGCACGTAAGAGGTCACGCGTCGCTCTGATGATGAAATCAATCCATCTTGGTCTTGGTCTAGTGAAATCCCCAATGGTCGTTCAGCCGGTGTTGCGAGGATCACAGGACTGTCGGGATCAGCGGGATCCGTGGGGACAAATGAGACAGGGAGGTTAATATCCACCCGTTGCGCTGTTGCGCCGACCCTCACAAAATCAAGTTCTGTCAGTGGGAATCCAAAGCTCACGCCGGCAGCTGCCTGACTGGTTGAGAAAGACGAGATATTGGCCTCGCCCTGATCAAATTCGGTGTAGCGCAGGAAGAAGCCACGAGAGACGCCATCATCCGTGTAGTAGGGGTTGGTATAACTAAGCCCAATTTGAGAGATGATGGCGCTACGAGAGACAGCGACACCAACTTGACGACCTGATCCGAGAAAGTTGTTCTGCTCAACGGAGATGGATGCAATTAGCCCCTGAATTTGAGAGTATCCAAACCCAACTTGGAAGTTACCAGAGGGCGTCTCCTCAACACTGACAATGACATCGATTTGGTCGTCTGTGCCATCGACGGGCTCAGTGTCAATATTCACATTATCAAAAAAGCCCAGACGCTCAATTCGGATCTTCGAGCGATCAATCAATGACTGAGAGAACCATGAGCCTTCAAACTGACGCATTTCTCGACGAAGCACTTCATCCTTACTCTGATCATTGCCTACGAATTCAATGCGTCTAACATAAACACGCTTACCAGGATCAATAAAAAAGTTCAGAGTCACTTCTTGGTTAGCGCGGTCTAATCTTGGTGTGGGATTGACATTGGCAAATGCGTAGCCGATGTTCGACAAAACAGAAGTGATATTGTCCACTGAGGACTCAATATCTTTCCGAGAGAAACGCTGCCCCGGCTCGACCATGATCAGTTGTCTAAGCACTTCTTCTGACAGTACAAGATCCCCTGTCAAAGTGACATCATTCACGGTGAAGACCTGACCCTCGCGGATATTGGCGGTGACAAAAATATCTTTAGAATCCGGACTGATGGCGACCTGGGTAGACTCAATTGCAAAATCAATATAGCCACGGTCTAGATAAAATGAACGAAGCGTTTCTAAGTCGCCAGAGAGTTTTTCACTGGTATATTCCGTACGGCCTTTCCAAAACATCCAGCCACGCTCTGAGTCTGTCTCAAAATCCTCTCTTAACTCATCCTCGCTGAAACTTTCGTTGCCAACGATATTGATGTGTCTTACCTGTGCCTGATCACCTTCAATGATTCGGATGACTAGGGCAACGCGGTTTCTTACCAAGTCACTCACTTGGGTCTGGACATCTACATTGTAGTAGCCACGGCCAAAGTACTGACGAACAAGCTCTTGTTTGACTCGGTCAAGGTCGACTTGATTGAAGATTTCGCCCTCAGCAATCCCAATGCCTGCCAAGGCAGGCATCATTTCATCTGTTTTGATCTGTCGGTTACCACTGATCGAGATGGCTGAGATCGCAGGTCGCTCATCGACTTGAATAATCAGCGTGTTGCCATCCCTGAGTAGCTGCACATCCGAGAAGAATCCGGTTTGATAGAGATCTCTGATGGTGCTGCGCGCCAAGGCTGAGCTGAATTCATCGCCGACCTCGACAGGGATAAAGCTAAATATATTCCCTTCTGAGATCCGTTGGATGCCATCAACACGGATGTCCTCAATAATGAAGCGCTCTGCCAGCGCAGAGTTGGCGAGAATCATGAGGGCCAATAAAATAAGCAGTTTTTTCATATACATCCGTCTCTCGAGGGTCTTGGTCTTGGCAAAGCCTTTGAGTTTAGGCGATTAACCGTAATATATCGTTAAAAATGGCAATTCCCATTAACATCACCACCAGAATAACCCCCAAATATTGGCCCAGTGCCTGTGTTTGCTCAGACACCGGTGAACCTTTAAAAATTTCAATCAGGTAATACATCAAGTGCCCGCCGTCTAACATTGGGATTGGCAAGAGATTGATGATGGCCAGCGATAAGCTGATGATACCGAGAAAAAATAAGAATCTTGATAGGCCGAGTCGGGCGGATTGATCGGCCAGACGGGCTACTGTGATGGGTCCAGACAGGTTGTCTAGGGAGGCTCGACCGACAATCATGCGACCAAGCATACCCACAGTCGCCGCACTCAGGCGCCAGGTCTCTGAAAGCCCTCTACCCAATGACTCAAGCGGGCCGAGACGCTCGATCACAAAAGCTCTCGTGATTTCAGTGCGCTGAGCTTCGGTCAGTTCAGGGGCTTGAATCCCCACGACCGGCCGCCCGGTATCTGTGTCCATCATGGGCTCCACAGACACGATCAGCGGCTCTCCTCGACGCTCAAGGGAAAACACCAAGGGTTGCAATTCACCATTGGCATTTTGTGCTTCCTCAGGAATGATGCTGACAATATCAGCCCAACGACTGACCGGTCGATCATTGATGGCCACAATTAAATCCCCTGCCGCCAGTCCAGACAGGCTCGCCGGAGATCCCTCTGAGACGGCACCAATGCTTGCAGGTAGCTCAGGACGCCACGGGCTAAGACCAATGGCCTCAAGGGTCTGTGACTCCTTGAAGTCCGCAGGCAGTTGGCTGAGGTCAAGGCGGGCGGTGCGCCGGGACTGACCAATCGTTTCAACCTCAAGCTCTGCCACGCCTCTATCCAATGCGATGGGGACCAAGGTCAGCAGGGCATGTGTCCACGTATTCACTGGTTCGCCATTAATCACTTGGATTTCATCTTTGGCTTGGAGACCCGCCTCGAGTGCGATCCCCGTGGGTTCCCCAATGACCGGTCGCATCGCCGCAATACCGATCATAAACATCAGCCAAAACGCGGCTGCCGCAAAGACCAAATTGAAAATCGGTCCCGCAGCGACGATGGCAATGCGTTGACCGACAGGTTTGCGGTTGAAAGACTCGCTGGTTTGATCGGTAGGAACAGGCGCCACACGCTCATCTTGCATCTTGACATAGCCCCCGAGCGGGATGGCTGCCACTTGGTAACGTGTTCCATCAGCCCCGGTCCTAGACCACAGTGGCCGCCCAAAGCCCACGGAGAAGACCAGCACCCGAACACCACACCTCCGAGCTACCCAGAAATGTCCAAATTCGTGGAAGGTCACCAGTAGCCCTAAGGCCACAATTAACCAGAAGATGGGGCCAATCACATCCATATAAACATCATATAACTCTCAGCACTTTGACCTATTGTACTGGTTCTTGCCACCCTGTTTGGAGGCGATTATGCGGGTGGGTAGAGGGTCACCATCAGGGTGAAAAAAGGCAGGGCTGCGCCTAGGCTGTCGAGTCTGTCGAGAATGCCGCCGTGACCCGGCAGTAACTGCGAGCTGTCTTTAAGATGGGCTTGGCGCTTGAGTAGACTAATGAAGAGATCACCGATGATCGAAATCACCGCTAAGAACAAGCCGCCGCCAATGAATATTGGGAGCGCCATCGGTACAGAAACTGGGAGCCAGTAGCCTGCCAAAGGTGTCATGACCGCCGCTGCCAGCCCGCCACCAACGGCGCCCGCCCAGGTCTTACCGGGGCTAATGCTCGGTGCTAGTTTCCTCTTGCCGAAGGCTTTTCCTGAAAAATAAGCACCCACATCGGCTGATGCGATGATCAAGATCAGCCACACGGGTAGCCAAGGATTGATTCCTTGCAGGGTCACTAGGGAAAACCAAGTCCCCAGCAAGATCGATGCCATTAATGCATAGACCACCATAGCTGGCGCAGGCTTTTGGGGCTTGGCAAGCCACAGTGCAGGGATGACCCAGAGGATGCAAACGGTAGCCAGGAGTGTGGTGGTCGAGGCGATACTCTGCCAGATAATCACACCAACGAAGAGCAGTAATCCTGGAAACAAAACGCCAGCCCAAGGAGGAGATCCTTTTGCCAATCGCGTGGCTTCCCAGCCACCGAGGCCGAGGACCACCAAACCCACCACAACACTAAACGCCTCAGGTGCTAGCCCAAAGATTGCGGCCAAAACAACCAGCGCCATGACGATGGCCGTCAGCACTCGTGTTTTAAGCATGCTCAGCTTGCGGCAGGGTGCCAAAACGCCGCTGACGTTTAGCAAAATCGGCTAGGGCAATATCCAAATGTTGCTCATCAAAGTCTGGCCAGAGCGTGTCAGTAAAGTACAACTCTGTGTAGGCCAACTGCCATAACAAGAAGTTGGAGAGGCGTTGTTCGCCACCAGTGCGAATGAGCAGGTCGGGCGCGGGCAAACCCCGGGTGTAGAGACGGTCTTCAAACAAAGCTTCAGTGATCTGCTCGGGCCGCAACACCCCTTGTGTAATTTCGTGGCCTAGCTGCTGGACCGCTTCAACAATCTCGGCATGACCGCCGTAGTTCACGGCGACGTTCAGAAAAAGCCCGTCATTTTCTCGTGTTTTGGCCTCAGCACGGCGCATGCCATCACGAATAGCGGCATTAAAGGCACTGCGGTTACCAATGAATCGCAAGCAGACGTTATTTTCGTCAAGTTCCGCCACGTCTCGGTTGAGTGCGTTCAAAAATAGCTCAAGAAGGTGTTTGACTTCCACGCTGGGACGTTGCCAATTCTCTGATGAAAAGGCATACACGGTGAGGGTGGAGATACCGCGTTTACCCACCGCTTCGACGGTGCGCTTTAAGGCATCACTGCCGGCTTGATGACCCTGAGATCGCGGTTGTCCTTGTTGTTCAGCCCATCGGCCATTGCCGTCCATGACAATCGCAATGTGACTGGGCCTGACCATTGACTCGGTCATGGCTTAGATTTCCATTAGCTCACGCTCTTTAGAAGCGATCGCATCATCAATTTTTCCAACGAAGCGATCAGTGAGTTCCTGAATCATGGCTTCCCCCTTTCGAACATCATCTTCTGTGAGTTCTTTGTCTTTCAAGAAGTCTTTGAGTTGACTATTGGCATCTCGGCGAATATTTCTGATGGCCACTTTTGCTTGTTCCCCCTCGGCATTGACCACTTTCGCCAGATCCGCGCGACGCTCCTCGGTCAGGGCAGGCAAGGGCACCCGAATGTTGGTCCCTGAAGTCGCCGGATTAAGCCCAAGGTCTGAGGTCATGATGGCTTTTTCCACAGCCGCCACCATCGACTTGTCGAAAGGCACAACACTCAAAGTCCGCGCGTCCTCAGTATTGATGTTGGCGACCTGATTCAATGGCACAACCGAACCATAATATTCAATCGTGATGTGCTCTAAGAGTGATGGATGCGCCCGCCCAGTTCTGATTTTAGCGAGCTCGCCTATCAACGCTTGGAGCGATTTTGTCATTCGACCTTCAGCTTCTGTTTTGATGTCATTGAGCATGATTTTTCTCTAACTCACAAGGGTCCCGACATCCTCACCACGGATGAGTCGATCCAATTCGCCAGGACGGTTTAGGTTAATGATTCGGATCGGCATGGACTGGTCGCGGCAAAGCACAATGGCGTTGGTGTCCATGACTTCAAGTTTCTTCTCAATCACTTCATCATAGCTAATGCGGCTGTACTGAGTGGCGCTTGAATCGGTCATGGGATCTGCTGAGAATATGCCATCGACTTTGGTGGCTTTGATCATTAAATCAGCACCGATTTCAATGGCTCTCAAGCTCGCCGCCGTGTCTGTTGTGAAGAATGGATTGCCGGTACCTGCCGCAAAGATCACGGCCCGACTTTTCTCCAGATGACGGATAGCCCGTCGGCGGATAAAGTCCTCACACACTTCTTTGATCGAGATTGCAGACATCACACGCGTCGTCACACCAGCTGTTTCCAGTGCATCTTGCAACCCAAGGGCGTTCATCACGGTGGCCAACATGCCCATTTGGTCGCCTGTGATTCGGTCAATGCCAGATGCGGCCAAGCCCTTGCCTCGGAAGATGTTGCCACCACCGATCACAATCCCAATCTGAACACCAGCCTCCACCACCGCTTTCACCTCTTGAGCGATCCGAGAGCTGATTTTTGGGTCGATGCCGTAATCAAGCTCACCGAGCAGTGCCTCGCCACTGAGTTTCAGGAGGATGCGAGAGACTGTCGGTGAGTTGGACATGATTAACCGCCTTTGACTTGTGACATCACTTCCGCTGCAAAATCTTCTTCTTCTTTCTCGATGCCTTCACCGACTTCGATTCTAGAAAAAGCCATGACTTCAGCATCTTTCGACTTAAGCAATTGCTCAACGGTGACGTCACCATCCTTCACGAAGGGCTGGCCTGTCAATGTGATCTCTGCCAGACGCTTGTTCAAGCGACCGCCCACCATTTTTTCAATGATGTCAGCAGGTTTTCCACTGTCAGCCGCTTGTGCAATCAAAATCTCTTTCTCTTTCTCCAAGAAGTCTGCAGGCACATCATCAGGCTTGATATAGGCTGGATTCAGGGCCGCCACATGCATGGCCAAGTCTCTTGCCAACTCATCATCGCCACCGCGAACAGCGACCATGACGCCAATGCGACCACCATGGATGTAGCAGCCCATGTGTGCGCCTTCCACTCGAAGATGTGACAAGCGGCGTAC
>JALQZL010000055.1 GCA_023258355.1 Wenzhouxiangellaceae bacterium
GAAGATCCTCGATTTGCTCGAGCCCGGGTTGAATGTGAAGCCGAAGTGCAGGCCATGTATCAAGATGTAATACGTGAAGAAAAGGCCTGGGCTGACTACCTGTTCAAGAAGGGACCGGTGATTGGTCTTTGCCCGAGCGCGCAATTGAGCCACCACATCTTCTGGAACGTTCTTGATCGATAGGTTAGGCATGGTATTCCTCTGATTCCGTAACAGATCCACTATAGAACCATATTGGATCCGTAGCCATCAGCGCTACTGTGCGACCACAAAGCCCCGCCAGCGTGTGACTCGCCAGATGACAAAGTGACCTGACATCCAGTGGTCTGGTCTGGGGAGCCATCTTGATCTCAGGCCTGAGAGCGTCGCCGATAAACCGCCGACTGTTTCCAGTCTCAAACAAGTCTTGGGTAGCTCGATAACCAAGACGCCAAATACCATAGGGATGATGCTCCATGCCAACGACCACAGTCAGGTCCTTTTCAATCCATTTTTTAACAAGGGCATAGCGCTACAATGGCAGCACACAAAAATATTGACCTTTATTCACTAGGAGATGATGCATGTTGAAAGACTGGAACAAACTCACCCAAGACCTCTCTGGCCTGATGGGCCAAGTCCACAAAGGCATTCCAGACGTGGGTCAGGGCTTTTCCCAAATGGCCAAAGGCGCCACCGCTGATGGGGCGTTATCGCCAAAGCATAAAGAACTCATGGCGGTGGCGATCTCCATCGCTGTCAGATGCGATGGCTGTATCGGCTTTCATGTCAAAGCGGCCCACAAGCATGGGGCGACAAGAGAAGAGTTGATGGAAGTGATTGGCATGGCCATGTACATGGGCGGTGGCCCATCGTTTGTCTATGGCGCCCAAGCGCTAGAAGCCTATGACCAATTCGCAGGCTAAGCCCAAGCACCTTGCCTATCCACCCAGGCTGAGCATCGCATGTGTGCTCAGCCTGGGTGTCTGGTTCGTCTCCGCAGCGCACGCGCAAGCGCCTTGGCCGAATGAGGATCCCCAAGCTTGGGGCTTGGCGATCATTGATGTCGAGACCACGGGGCTTGATCCTCAATTTCATGAGATGGTTGATATTGGCGCCATCTACACCACGCTAGAAGGCGAAGAGCTTGGGCGGTTTTTTGTCAGGATTCATCCAAAACATCCAGACCGCGCGGGTGAAATTGCCAGATCCATCAACGGCTATGATGAGGCGCGTTGGGAAGCGCTAGAGGCGTTGATGCCCGAAGAAGCGGTGGCACAGTTGGCGGCTTTTCATCAACAGCACGCCCAAGATCGTCGGTTTGTATTGACGGCTTACAACGCGCCCTTTGATCGAAATTTTCTCGAGGCCTTGCTCAAGCGCCACGATCACGCGTTGTCTGATTTTTATACCTACTTTGTGCTCGATCTGCCCGCCGTGGCATGGGGATTGGGTGTGGATGCTTTGGTCAACGCAGAGGTCGCCCGTGCCTTTGGTTTGCCCCCTGAAACCAGTGATCCCCTAAAGCACACCGGTCTTTCGGGGGCTGAGTGGAATCTGGCATTGTATCGGGCAATGCGAGCGGCCTCCTCCGTGCAACTTGAACCCAAACGCGACCCCAAAGCTCAATAACTATTGATCATTCATCAAGCCCTTTCAGCGCCCCGATAGCGTCGCCGGCCACCCATCTGTTTCAGAATCACAAAAATCTTTCTCAAAATCACAATGGGATGGCCTGAATGCTGGCTCTTGGCCGCTCACACCCTTAACGTAAGCGATGAGACACCTCTTAGTTTGGGGAAGCCTGCCGAAGCAGTGACAAAGATGGAAGCGTCAGCTTTGAGCAACGCCAAAACAAGCCGCTTGGCCGTTTGGACTTCGATCCTGACTTTGGCGATGATCACGAGTGTCATGGCCCAATTGGAGACGCCAGCCGAGAACACAGGTGACCGAGACCGATACATGACCAACGCCAATGGCCAAATGGTCGCCGTGGTGAGCCCTGTCGATGGTGAGGCCGAAATTGTGCTTCGTGGGGGTGAGGGTGAAAGCAAGCTGATCGGATTTGGGGACACCGTGCCAGGCATCGAAAACTTGCCAGATGGCGCCGATCCTAATGACATTGGTCAAGCCTACGGCCCGATGGTTGGGGCAGGTCACCCAGTGATTAACAACAGTGGCGTGATTGCAAGCAAAGTGGTCCTGAGCTCAGAAAATGTGGATGGTCGCTACAACGATTCTGCCTTGGTGGTCGGGACGCCAGGGAATCTCACCACCATTGCCCACACCTTTACCGAGGTTGGCGATGACGTGATTTGTGAAATTGAGCCAATGCCGCAAATCAACCAAAATGGCCAAGTGTTCTTCTCCGCGACCTTGTTCGTGCCGAATGCCAACTTTCCTGAACAGCCTGACAGGTGTAATCGAGATGGCGGGTATGTAGAGAACAACAACACCTACCGTGCCACCAAAGCTGTTTTCCGATACACACCCGGTGTGGGGATTGAGCGACTATTAGAGGCAGCGGCCCGCGGGGGAGTGGGTGATGTCGTGGTGACCAGCGATAGCCGCTGGGTCAGCGAGGAGACGACCTATGAGGTGGTTGATGCCCACCTCATCGCGCACAGCCATAACGCAGTGACCAACGGTGGGGCTGCCTTTGTTTATGCTTGGCTGATGGAAGCTGGGGACCCTGATTTTGATACAGACCTCAACATTTTTCGTGCGAACAACCGAAACGCGATTTTGTATTTGGATGGCGGCGACCCGCAATTGGTCGCGGCAACAGAACGAAGAGCCAATGACAATACCACGCCTCCGGTGTCATCAGATTTTGGTTACTTAGGCAAGTTGGCTGCAGACCAAAGTGGTCGTGTCATCTTCAAAACGGCCCTGTCTGATGATGACTTAAATTGCCCAGATGAAGGCAGTGCGCCGTGGCCAGTGGAGGCTTATTGTTATGCAGACGGTGTGCCATCTCAACTGTATGTCTTTAATCCCAATGAGGGCCTGAGCACCACGCCTTTGGTGGGTAGTGGTGATGTCGTGCCTGAGACCACTGCCCAGACGTTTAATGGCTTTCCACCGTTAATGTCCACCAATGAAACAGGTGCGGTGGCGTTTACGGCAGGCCTGAATATCCCTGAGATCTGTGACCAAGCTTACAACTCTAATGGCGCGCCTGTCGATGCGCCACCAGACGGTTTTGGGACAAACAATTGGGCTGATTTTTGTAAAGGCGTTTATGTCGCCACACCCTCAGGGACGGTCGTTGAAATCGCTCGCAACACGCGCGCGGCCTTGGCCGATGAGGGCGCAGGCGCCAGCACTTGGATATCAGAAGATGGCTCAGAGACATTTAATTTCGATGAGATTGCAGCCACCGCCATTATGGGCCGTGATGGAAGCTCTGTTTATTTTGTTGCTGCCATGGAAGAGGACCAATCGGATCCCATCGACCCAGAAAATGAGCCATACAACGCGCAGAAGTTCAAATCATACGGAGATAACCCAGCGCGTCGAGGCATTTTTGTCAAGCGTGGAGGCGATCCAATAAAAAAAGTGATCGCCGAGGGTGATATCGCCGTTTTGGGAGAAGCAGATCAGGTATGGAATGACTTGCCGACGGTCACGCTCCAACAAAAATCCACCCTCTGGGAGCGTGTGGCCGGTTGGTTCGGCATTGCGCCGGCCTATGCGCAAGCCACCGGTCAAGAGGCACGGCTTATGAGGCTCTTTCTCCCACAGCCACAGCTCCGCCAGCATGAGGGGACCGGTGGGTTTTCTTTTACAGTGCGCGCATGGTTCGATGTGCCGGTGGATGGGGTCTACGACGGGCAAGCCGATTTCGACAGCATGGTCAATATTGACCAAAGCCAAGCAGCGCCTGTGCCAGTTCCTGTGAACTCCAACTATCTCATCGGCATTTTGGGCGTGATGTTCATACTTCTGGGTGGGTGGCTGCTTCGAGCGCGCGCCTAAGACATCACAACTTATCTCCCAACAACACCCCAGGCTTTAGGTCTGGGGTTTTTTATTCTGCGGCAGAGACGCCCGCAAACGACACACCAGTGAGTTGAGCAATCGATGTTGACCAAGTGCTGAGATCGTCAAGATCGAAGTCGCTCAATGATCGGTGGCCACACGCCCTGGCCATCACTTGCATCAAGTGAGTTGACGTTGATAAAAAACGGGCCAATTGCTCAGCGCTTTGTGACACATTTAATCGTGCTCGAAGCGCTTCTCGTTGTGTGGCAACACCCGCCGGACAATTGTTGGTATGACAAATGCGCGCGCCCACACACCCCACGGCTTGAATGGCTGAATTGGCAAGTGCCACGCCATCGGCCGGTGGCGTGAACATCAAGGGCTTGAAATCGGTCCCGCGGTGCGAGCCATCGCAATAGGGCTGGTCTTTGGACCGACCACAGGTACACCATGCCATCTTTTGGTCTTTTTTAAGGGTAACCTCAATGGGCTTGTTGGCAGCAATGATGGCTTGGGACATAACAGACTCCAAATATAAATGCGTTTGAGACGACAGGATGGACCCTCACCGTGGCGCAAGCTAGAAAGGAAGCTTCGCCAACCACCGGACCATGCGCTTTGTTTTTTCGCTGAATAAAGTCGGCGTATACCATGACCCAGCTGCCCGCTTTGATATCTCGCCAAGCGTTGGGTAGGGTGAGATCACCTGCGCCATGGCGCCGATTTTTAAGCCTTGACTGATCATTAAAGTCCAAACCGCGATCAACTCACCGGCTTGCGGGCCGACAATGCTGACACCCAAGAGCTTGCCTTTGGGTGTGGCCATGACTTTGACCTCGCCCTCTTTGATGCCTTCGGCCACCGCCCGGTCGTTATCGGCCATGGACCAACGAACGATTTTGATGTGATCACCGTAGTGTTTTCTGGCTTGCGCTTCGGTCAGCCCCACATGCGCCAATTCGGGGTCGGTATAGGTGACCCAAGGGAGTGCTCGATATTTGACTTTGGCAAATCGTAACTTAAAGCACACCTGTTTGATGATGATGCCGGCTTGGTAGCCCGCTGCATGGGTAAACATCGGCCCACCGGTGACATCACCGATGGCAAAGATAGCTTTGTTGGCTGTTCTTAAATGCGCATCGACTTGAATGCCTTTGTCACTGGCCACCACCCCAGCCTCTGCCAGTCCAAGCCCCTCTATCTGAGGACGGCGACCAGCGGCGATCAAAATATGCGAGCCTTGTAAGGTATGGTGCTCACCGTCTTTTTCAATCACCACTTCGGTAGGTGCATGTTGACTTGTGCCGTGCGCCACCCGCTCTACCGAGGCATGTTCATAGATATGAATGCCCTCTTTGACAAGCGCAGCGCGAACAAGGGCCACATGCTCAGGTTCGTCGTTGCTGAGTAGGCTTTGATTGTCGATGAGACTCACCGGTACGCCAAGTCGGCGATGGGCTTGTGCCATTTCCACACCCACCGGCCCACCGCCAATGATGATCAAATGGCTGGGGGCCACCTTGAGATCGAACAGGTTTTCATGGGTCAGTACTTGCTCAGCATCTAGCCCTTCGATCGTCGGTATGGCTGCTCGCGAACCCGTTGCAATGACAAAACGTTTGGCACGCAGGCTCTCGCCATTCACCTCAATTTGGTTGCGACCAACAAACCGCGCCTGACCCTCAATGACGCGGACCCCTAAACCCTCGAAACGTTCGACAGAATCGTGAGGCGCGATCTGATCAATCGCACCTTGGACATGCGCCTTGACCGCGGCGAAGTCGATCATTGGCTCATCTGCGCCAATGCCTTGGATAGTAGACAGCCGATGACTGTGTGCGCGTTTGGCCGCTGCCAGTAATGCTTTCGAGGGAACACAACCGGTGTTCAAGCAATCCCCACCCATCTTGTCTTTTTCTACCAACACCACCGACAAGCCCAATTGCGCAGCGCCTGCTGCCACCGACAGGCCTCCTGAGCCTGCGCCGATGATGCAAAGATCGACTTTTTGGCTTGAGCGACTCATGGGCTGAGTTGGGTTTGTGGTTTGAAGTGACGATAGAGCGTTGGAATCAAGGCAAAAAGCCCCAACAAGCCGAGCGCAAGCAACATTTGAGAAGAGACCAGATCGGACACGGATGAGATCTCACCCAATTGTTGACCTAGATTCACAAAGACAAACGTGCCTGGGATGATGCCGACAAACGTGGTGATCGCATAAGCACCCACCCCCATGCCAAAAAACGCCGGCACAATGTTGACCAGGAAAAAGGGAAAGATGGGCACCAAGCGCATAAACAACAAATAACCCACGCCGTTGGTTTGCATGTGGGTGGCGACTTTTTGATAGAGCGGACCGGCTTTTTGTCGAAGCGGATCACCCAAAGACGAACGCGCGATCATAAATAACACCGTGGCGCCCAATGTCGCGCCCAGCACCACCGCGCCCAGACCCATCCATACCCCAAACAAGAACCCGCCCAACAGGGTCAGCAAAGTGGCGATGGGCAAGGACAAAGCCACGCACAATGCGTAGGTCAGCACAAACAGACCCACACTGATAAAAGGGCTTGCGAGCACAAAGGCTTGTAATTGATCACGATTGGCTTGAATGAATGCCAGATCCACGCGGTCTAACAGCCCGCTAAAAAACGCGATGGCCATTAAGCCAACGAGCACAAGCAATGCGATCCATTTCATCTTCAACTCACGCCTTGACCGAGCAAGAGCCACCACCGAGGACGCAGAACTTGGCACAGTGAGGGTGCGCGAGATGCACCTGACCCATGGCTTCTTTTAGGCTCGACCCCAAATTAAAACGTTGATCGTAAGCGAGCAAAGTACAGGCCATCACACTTAGGTGATCGTCACCTTTTCGTTTGACCACCATGCGAGAGGAAGCACACATGACATCACTCGGACTCACGCCCAAGATTGACCAGCACTCGGTGGTGATTTCAGGCACAGGCGCCGTCTCGTCCATTTCTGGAAACAACACCAGCGCTTGTGGGTTGTGTGCATCGACCTCAATCCCATGCTGGCTAAAGAGTTCAGCAAACCCATCGCGCAAGGTGGCCTCATCTTCGCCCCAACGGGTCCGACCCGCGATGTCAATGGAAAAGCCATGCTTGGATAACCATTCCAGCCCCAAAATGGTTGGCTTCCAGCTTCTGGGGCCCCGCTCCTCTTCATGCAGCTTGGGATTGAAGTGATCGATGGAGACACGAAGTGTCAATTGACCTGGATAGAGTTCGTTTAAGTTCGCCAAGCCCTCGGCGCATTTCATCATGGGCCGCATGGCATTGGTCAAGACCAAGCAGCGATACCCACGAGATAAAATCGCGGCCATGATCGGTAAGATCTCAGGGTTCATAAATGGCTCACCGCCGGTCAAACCAATCTCTTGCGTCCCAAGGCCCAAGGCCTCAATCTCATCCAAAAAGCCCACCACCTCAGAGGCGGTGATGTAGACCAAAGCGTCGTTTTTTGGGGAAGATTCAATGTAGCAATTGAGGCAGGTGAGATTGCATAAAGTGCCTGTGTTAAACCACAAGGTCTCCAAAGTCTCTAAATCGACCCAAGCGCGTTGCTCACCTTTGGCCGTGGTGGTCAAATCCTGAAAAGGCTTTGGCGGTGTGTTGGCTGAGGCTTGGTCCATGACCTCATCATACCGACTGTGGCATCAACATGGTCTCAATCTGTGGATAGTTTTCTGAGCCAAGATCCTAGGTAAGCCATTGGTGACCGATTTGAAGAGGCTCATACATCGGTTAGGTGGTGCGCCCACTCAAAGTTGGTAGCGTGCGGCTAGGGCATGGTGTGCGCGTCTGACAATGCCAAAGGCGGACCGCAAATACCGCTGATGGAGCCGAGATAATTCGTTGGGATCGACCAAATGGTTGGGCATTTGCCCCGCTTCAAAACGCCTGGCTTGATGTTGTAGCCGGAGGTTACCAATGAAACGCAAAGCATGTACCAAATCATCTGCGTCGCCTTCGTTCATCACACCGGCGCTGGCTGCCTGTTGTAATCGAAACTCCGTGTGCGTGGCCGAGATGGCGCCCTCTAGTGCACGCACACGCGCCAGATCAATGATGGGTAACACGCCACGTTTTTTGAGATTAATGCCACGTTCATCTTCGCCCGCACTTTCTTGCACGAAGCGATTAAACAAGCCAAGTGCAGGGTTGTGACGCATCGCCTCGGCAGCCAAAAAGCGCAAAAATATGCTGGCCTCCCTGGCCTGATGCAACACCGCCTGTTGGAGGTGATCAGCCAAGGTCTGATCACCTGCGATGGGCCGTTGATCGAAGAATATTGAACAATTCATCACCGACTGGGGGTCAGGCTCGCGCATCCAATGTGAAAAAGTGTCTTGCCAAGCCTTCAAACTCATCCGCCATTGACCCATGGCCATCACGCCACCGTTGCAGTAGACATAGCCACAGTCGTTCAGGCCATCGCAGACAAAGGTGGCAAACTTTTCAAAGTAAGTTTGTGTGGCCGCATCTGGCTCCTCAGCCAATATCAAACCATTGTCTTGATCGCTGATGAGACCCTGTTCCATTCTGGCTTGCGAACCAAATGCCATCCAACACCAGGCCATGGGTGGCGGCCTTTGCCATCTGAAGCGCCTCTTTTGCGGAAAATGCTTGGTCTACGGCAAAGGAAGAACGTGTGAGCGAATCAGCCAACACATTAGACAAAGGCACATAATCTTCAACAAGTAATAAGCGCATGAAATGATTTTGCCTGACAGTTGCACAGAACACCAGCCGATAATGATAGCGCCAGTGATGGTAAAGGGCGCCAATAAAAAAACCGCACCCGAAGGTGCGGTTTTCTATGGATAGACTAAAGTGTAAAACGCCGTCTAGTTAGCTGGGAAAGTCCCAGTGAAGATCACCGTCTCACCATCTAGGACTTCGATAACCTGGCCTTTCACTTCAAAGTCCAACAGTTGGCTATCTTCTTCTTGAGGATCTGAAAATTCAATATCGCCATCATTGTCATCCTGATCCACAATAATATTTCCGCGAACAGTGCCACCCACGGTGAGTGTATATGTTCCTGGAGACACCCGATCTATCTCCACTTCAAACTCAACACTCTCGCTATCAGTTTCCAGCTTTGCAGTCGCTTGTGACTGAGTGTTGCCAGTGAGGTTATCCAATCGAACACGGACGATCTCTTTACGATCTTCGTTGTCGCCGTCGTCGTCACCGCCGCCGTCGTCACCGCCGCCGTCGTCA
>JALQZL010000056.1 GCA_023258355.1 Wenzhouxiangellaceae bacterium
CTTTGTTTTTGGTTTATCAGCAGCTTGACCGCAAGACAGCCCTGCGTCTAGATGCTGGCGCAGAGGGCGATACAAGACCAAAGGCGGTTGTTGATGAGTACTTTGTGGCATTGAGGTTGCGAAGGCAGTTTCTCAGGCCTTGGCTCTTTTTTGAAGTCCAGCCTGAGCGTGCCTGGCCTCGGGATGCCCTGACGTCAAAGCGCCGAGGCGACTGGCGACTGGCGCTCACCTTGGAAGTACAGTTTGAAAATGCACCCGCAGGGCATAGCCGTCGCTGGAATATCCAACGCTGAGTAGCTCAATGGCTGACAGCCCGTATCCACCCGTTGTTTAGCAGAATTGTTTACACTCAAGGAATAACTCGACAGACTGGTTCCCCTTTCGGCGCCATCAAGTCTTGACCATCCACCATCAATAAAGCGAATGCCATGAATAACTCGAAACTTGCCATCATCCTCGCCCTATTGCTTGTCTTTTCGGTCTCCCACGCATTGGCGCAGACACCTTATGGTCAGCCAGCACCGACACCGATTGAGGGGCTGGCCTATGACATTTCTCTCTATCCTGAAGATGCGCAGCATGATGCCCGCATCCCCGCGCCAGATGCCCTATTAGGGTTCCCAGTAGGGCAACGCTCTGCCAGTTCTGATCAAATTGTGGCGTACGCCTACCAATTGGCAGCGGCATCCGATCGGGTCAAAGTGGTTGAGTACGCGAGGACTTATGAGAACAGGCCGCTTATTTACTTGGTGATTACTTCACCTCGTAATATGGCTCGGCTCGATGCGATCCAAGCCAACATGGCCAAATTGGCTGATCCTCGAGACGGGATAAGTGACCGCGTTCGGCGTGAATTGATCAGCGAAACACCGGCAGTGGCCTGGATGTCCTATTCGATTCATGGGAATGAGAACTCTGGGTCGGATGCCAGTCTGGTGGTGATGCATCACCTGGCGGCTGATCAATCGTCAGAGACAGCCGAATTGCTCGAGGAGCTGGTTGTTATCGTCGATCCCAATAAGAACCCAGATGGCCGAGAGCGTCACTTAAATGGCTTGGCTCAAAATCGTGGCCAGCACCCCAATATTGATGATCAGGCGCTGCTGCATACGGGTTACTGGCCTTATGGTCGGGGCAATCACTACCTGTTTGATTTGAACCGTGATTGGATTTATGCCCGACATCCAGAGACCCGTGGACGCATCAGAGAAATTACCAAATGGCGACCTGTCTTGCTGGTCGATGCCCATGAAATGGGAGCACAAGACACCTTCCTATTCTCGCCAGCACGTGAGCCACATAATCCCAACTTGCCGCCCTATCGCAAGAGCATGGCCGATACATTTGCAGATGACCAGGCCAAGGCCTATGACCAATTTGGTTATCCCTACTATTCTGGTGAGTGGCATGAGGACTGGTATCCAGGCTATACCGATGCTTGGGCCTCAATGCGAGGTGCTCTGGGTATTTTGTATGAGCAGGCGCGCCTGGCAGAAGATGGGGTGCAACGTCTCACGCATAACATCAGCTATAAGCAGTCAGTCCATCACCAAGCCATTTCCTCTTTTGCCAATCTGGAAACATTGGCCAGAGAACGCACGGCCATGCTCGGGGCCTATGCTGAGGACCGCGCTTTTGTGGTTTCAGAGGATGGGCCCTACGCCGAGCGGTCTTGGGTGATTTTGCCCACAGACAATATTGGGAGGGTACAAGACCTGTTGGATCTGCTTGCCATTCAAAGCTTTGAGGTGCAGCTCCTAACAGAGGATACCCGCATTCGTGAGGCGACTAACCCGCATGGTGAGGTTGAGCGCAATGTGACCTTGCCCAAGGGGGCTTTAGTACTCCGTAATCGCCAGCCAGAGGCACGTTCCTTGGCGGCCATGTTCGAGTTTGATCCTCAAATTTCTGACTTTGCCTTGACCAAAGAACGAGAAGCTGTTTTGGGTGAGCAAAGCAGCACCATTTATGACACCACTGGCTGGAACATCACCATGATGTTTGGCTTGGACGCTTATGAGGTGCCGGAGCATCTGACCACGAACCTCAGATCCATTGATCCTCGGACCTATCAACCCAGCCCGTCATATCAGGTGACAGAGCCGACCCAGCAGGCCATCGCCATGGTGGCCTCAGGGTCGGATGATCGAGCGAATGCACTGGCCGCACGGTTGATGGCGCAAGGTGTGCATGTGCGGGCAAACTTGTCAGCGTCTGAATTGGATGGGATGACATTACCTATGGGTTCCATCGCAGTGACGGCGGATGATAATCGGCACATCGAAGACTGGCAAAGTCGGGTGACCCGGACATCCCAAATGCTGGGATTAGGCGTGCATGCCGTTCATTTCGGGCGGGCGCCAGGTCAATTGGCCGATCTGGGTGGCGGTGAGTGGCGAGTACTGCAGTCGCCGAAGGTGGCCTTAATCTCCCGAGGTATGGTGAACATGCTCGATGTGGGGGCGGTGTGGTGGCTTCTAGACCATCGTCTCGGTATCCGTTCCAGCCAGTTGGATGAAAAGCGGGCCTCTTGGATGGATCTGCGTCGCTACAACGTGATTTATCTGCCAGAGCGATGGGGTGGGCCTAATCTGCCGAATGGCATGAAGTCAGCACTCAAGACTTGGGTGGAACAAGGTGGCACATTGATTGCGGTGGGTAATGCAGCGCGTGGACTTATGATGGGTGACGATGCCATGGTAAGGACCAAGCCCTTATCTCAGGTCATTGGTGAGGACTTAAGTGCTTATCAAGACCAAATCCATCGTGAGTGGTTGGCCGAGCGCGATCCATTACCCAGTGCCATTTGGGGTCACGACAGTGATGCTGCAGACTATCCATGGTCAAGTATTGAGGGCAATGTCGGCAGTATTGATGAGCGCAAGCGCAAAGACCAATGGCAAAGTCAATTCATGCCATCGGGCGCATTGCTGGCGACTCGCCCTGTGGGTGATCACTGGCTTAATGCAGGACGCAATGAATTTTTGTCGGTTCTGTTTTCCAATTCACCCATTTTAATGACCGATGGTCGAGCAGAAGCCGCCATTCGTCTGGGTGCCTATCGTGACGCTGAGGTCGAGGCTCGGTATCTAGGTTGGGCGCCTGTGCCTGAGGGCCAAGCACTGTCCATTCGGATGGGTGGTCTTCTTTGGCCGGAGGCACGCGAGCGTGTGGCCTCTGGTGCATGGGTCACCCGTGAGCGGGTAGGTCGCGGGCAGGTCATCTTATTTGCGCATGCGCCTGCGTTTAGGGCAGCTCAATTGGGCGCCATGCGTGTCTTGGAAAATGCATTGATCTTAGGTCCAGGATTTGGTACCAGTTCAGTCATTGAGTTGCCTTGATGGTGACTGACGGGTGTTTTTTCTTCAAGGGAGAGTGAATGATGGCGTCTAATCAATTAACTCACCGCTATGGTGGTGTTGCGCAGTTTTTTCATTGGTCAGTGGTGGGCCTGTTGATCTTTCAATACATCTGGGCCTGGCGGATTGAGGAGACAGAATCGATTCGACTGCGTTTGGAGCTGGTGAGCCAGCACAAAACCATCGGCATGCTGGTATTGGCGTTTGCGCTATGTCGTCTGATTTGGCGATTTTTCCATGCACCACCACCGCTGCCCGATGCACTCAGTCAGTGGGAGAAATGGGCAGCCAAGTTGGGTCATCTGGCGTTGTATGGGTTGATCTTCTTGTTACCCATCTCGGGTTGGTTTTTCTCACAAGCAGCGGGCTATGGCGATTATTGGTGGGGGCCTGTGAGCATTCCCTCAGTGATTGAACCCAGTGTGGCAGCAGAAGAGTTTTTCTACGAGTTTCATGAAATCGTTGGGATGTTGCTACTGGTGGTTGTCGCGGTACATGTCTTGGCCGCCCTGAGACATCATTTCATTTTGAAAGATGATGTCTTAAAACGAATGTTGCCCAAATGGTTTTAGCAAGGCAAAGCGTGATGAGATATTTGTGGATTTTGGCTCTTTGGGTGCTGGGAGCCCCAGTGTATGGTCAGAGCAAATGCTACGTGGCAGACGCTGGCACCGGCATATTGACGTTTGAAGCCATCACCGATGGCAAGGCCATTCAAGGACAGTTTGAGCGTTTCAATGTTGATCTGTGTCTTGAGGACAATGACCTTATGACCTCAACCATTGAGGTCAGCGTGGATACCGCTTCCGCCAATACCAAGAGCCGCGACCGAGACCAAACCCTGAAAGGCGAGTCTTTTTTTTGGGTATCTGCCTTTCCTAAAGCTCATTGGTCCAGTGGGGGTTGGCGCGCTTTTGAAGGTCCGTGGCAAGCCATCTGCGAGGGGACATTGACTCTCCGGGATGTGACGCAGTCACAATCTGTGACGATGTCTCTTGAGGTGCGTGGTGATGAGACATGGCTTGTCGGGGAGGCTGATATTGCTCGGCTAGATTTTAACGTGGGGTTAGGCGAGTTTGAAGACACTGAGTTCATTGCCAATCAAGTCAAGCTTCAGTTTGATCTAAAACTCCTATCCAGAGAATAGACCCCTATGCCTTTGGTTGCCTACATACCGATTATCACGACACTCTTTTGCGTCTATTTTTTATTCAAGATCTATCCGCACTGGCGGGCCAAACCCCAAGCGCTTTATTTGATGTGGTGGACCTTGGGTGTGGTGTGTTACGGCTTGGGCACGTTGGTTGAATCCATCCATACGCTCTATGGTTGGTCACCCATTATTTTCAAATCTTGGTACATTGCGGGGGCGTTCTTGGGTGGTGTCCCATTGGCCCAAGGTACCGTCTATTTGCTGGTTCCTCGGGCGATCGCACATAAGATGACAGCTGTCTTGGTGGCGGTACTGATTGTTTCAACCATTCTGGTGGTGGTCTCTCCGCTGGATGAATCTCGGGTGAGCCATCAGTTAAGCGGCGATGTTTTGGAGTGGACGTTTATTCGCTTGATTACCCCGTTTGTCAATATTTATGCCTTTATCTTTTTGGTGGGTGGCGCCATTTACTCAGCGGCTCGCTACTTTAAAAGCATTGAGTTTCGGGGTCGGTTTTGGGGGAATACCTTGATTGCGCTAGGTGGATTGCTTCCCGGGATTGGCGGGACCATGGCGAAATTCGGACAGACCTATGTGCTCTACGTCACAGAGCTCATTGGTATCGTGTTCATCTTTGCAGGCTACCAAGTGATCCGGCACGATAGAACATTATCTATCCACCAAAATCAGATGAGCACTCTCGCGCCTTCCAAATCATGATTTCGACGGGCTTTCGACGCCGAGGCGCTGATGCATGATTGGACTGGTGGTGGTGTATTGCACAAATTGCCGCTTGTCGGGGTAAAGATACTTCTGTACACCGAAGGCTGCCAAAGCGGCTTCATGAAAACCTGAGAGGATCAGCTTCTTTTTGCCGGGGTAGGTGTTGATGTCACCGATAGCGAAGACACCCTCAATGGAGGTCTGGAATTTTTCAGTGTCCACTTGAATTTGTTTTTTCTCGATGTCTAGCGCCCAATCAGCAATCGGACCAAGGTCTGGAGACAGTCCCCAGAACACCAACACCTCATCACCAGTGACCACCGTTTTGTTTTTCTCAAGATCCATGATTTCCAGGCCCTTGAACTTACCATCTTCGGCAATCACTCCGGTGATCATGCCTTGGTGCAGGCTCACGCTGCCTTGCTGAGCCAGCGCCTTGACTTTCTCTACAGAGGCAGGCGCCCCTCGATAGTCGGCGCGTCTGTGAATAAGATCAATGTGGGAGGCTACCCCACTGAGGTCCATTGTCCAGTCCAGTGCTGAATCACCACCACCCAAGATCAGAAGATGCTTGTCTTTAAATTGATCGCGTTGGGTCACCTTGTAGTGAATAGGGGCATCCTGGACATCATCGAGTCCCTTCGCACGAAACCGTCTTGGCAGGAAAGAACCTAAACCCGCGGCGATGATCACGGCGCCGGCATCAAACTCAGTGCCTTTTGATGTCACAACACGGAATCGGCCATTGTCGAGCTTTTCAAAGGCCTCGACTTGCTGACCCAAGTGCATCCCAGGCTTGAAAGGGGCGATTTGCTCGAGCAGTCGGTCGACCAACTCCTGAGCACCAATCGAGGGGTAGGCAGGAATGTCATAGATGGGTTTTTCAGGATAGAGCTCTGAGCACTGGCCACCGGGTTGGGGCAAGCTATCCACCAGTTCAGCTTTGAGGTCCAAAAG
The DNA here is from genome assembly GCA_023258355.1 of Wenzhouxiangellaceae bacterium. Taxonomy (GTDB): domain Bacteria; phylum Pseudomonadota; class Gammaproteobacteria; order Xanthomonadales; family Wenzhouxiangellaceae; genus Wenzhouxiangella. The sequence goes on from JALQZL010000056.1 coordinate 6,193, forward strand.
ACCCAATTCAAACACCTGAAAAAGCCCTACTGGACCCGCACCCACTATGACAACATCGGTTTGGATGGACATGATCTTACTCGCTTAAATGATTTGTGACATCTCGAAAGACCATCTAGTATACCGTGGTGCCCATCGTCTGCATGGCAAAGCCTGCTATGCTTGTCGCCCATGAGCGCGCAAAATGCCATTCAATTGCATCCCGAGTGGTTGGTTGCTTTGCAAGCTGAATTTGACCAGCCTTACATGCAATCGCTCAAAGCATTTTTACTCGATCGGGCCAAGCAAGGTGCGGTGATCTATCCACCCGGCTCAATGATGTTTGAGGCATTAAACAAGACGCCGTTATCGGCTGTCAGGGTCGTGATTTTAGGACAAGACCCGTATCATGGGCCCCACCAAGCTCACGGGCTGTCTTTCTCAGTTCAACCCGGCGTGCGGGTGCCACCCTCCTTGGCCAATATCTTTAAATGTCTCCAGAATGACTTGGGGCTACCCATTCCGAAACATGGCCATCTCATGCACTGGGCCTTGCAGGGCGTGCTCCTCTTAAACACCGTGCTGAGTGTTGAGCAAGGGCAGGCAGGCGCCCATCAGGGCAGGGGATGGGAGCAGTTTACAGATCGCATCATCGAGACAATCAATCATCGCTCAGACCCGGTGGCTTTCTTGCTTTGGGGTAGCCACGCTCAGAAGAAAGGCAAAAATATTGACAGTCAACGTCACTTGGTCTTGACGGCCCCTCACCCCTCCCCATTGTCTGCCCATCGGGGATTTTTGGATTGCCAGCATTTCTCTAAAACCAATGCCTGGCTGATCGCCAACGGTCAGTCTCCGATTGATTGGTCTTTGCCTGACACGGCATAAATGCGATAGCTGATTTCAATATCATCGGCCACGCGAAGCCCGCCCCCCAACGCAGAGAACGGTTCAATGCCCAGCTTGGATAGTTGCCAGCTCGCAACACCTGAGCCGATCAGTTGGTCTGCTTCCCAATGAAGCAGCATCGGCAGTGTTTGGGTGGATACCTGGCCTGCCACAGAGACCAGCACTTCCACCTCAGGCATGGGGCGGTCTCCTGAAATCGAGAGGCTTTGGACCCTGATGACGGGATGAGCGGTGGCATTGAGTTGGGTTTCAGAGCGCATATTGGCCCGCGTGCCATCAATGGCAGCGTCAGGCAGATTGGGCTCAAGTCCTGCCTCCGCCCGCCAGTTTGGTGGGTCAACGAGAAAGTCATCGATGTCAACTGCTATGCTGAACACAGACTCTGTCCAAGGCTCGGCCAACACCAAGCGCCCTGAGAGTGCCTCGCTGCCGATTACATGGGCGTGCCCAAAGGCCTTCAGTGGCCCAGTGGGGGTTAGGTGGACACGAAAGACCGACCGCTGGGGGTCGATGAGAAAGGGTTGACCTGCTGGCCAGACAACCGGGGGCCAGTCAGGTGGCGGTGAGGCTGGCATCGACCATGGCTTTGGCGCACAGCCGGCCATCACCAACGCACAGATGCTCATAAAACACCCCGTTAACCCTCTTTTCATGTTCACCAAGCGATTCCTCAGTATGCTGTTGTCTGAAACCTAAAGCCTACTCCCTTGGTTGTGATGGTGGGGAGAGTCGCCAGTCCATATCCTATAATGGCGGTATGCCACTTTCTATCGCTTCTCAGATTCGCATCGTGCTGGTGGGTACCACCCATCCAGGCAATATCGGTTCGGCCGCGCGAGCCATGAAAGTGATGGGGCTCAACCAAATGGTTTTGGTCGGGCCCAAGCACTTCCCCAGTGGGGAAGCCACCGCACTGGCATCCAGTGCAGATGACATTCTCGCCAATGCCACCGTGGTGGATACTTTCGAACAAGCCATCGCGGGTTGTCGTCTTGTTGTGGGCACAACAGCGCATGCCCGGGCGTTGCCATGGCCCACGCTAGATCTAAAGGGGGCAGCAGCGCGAGTGGTTGATGAGGCATCACAACATGAAGTGGCTGTGGTATTCGGGCGGGAGAAAACGGGCCTACACAACACTGAAGTCGAACGGTGCCACTACATTGTCACGATTCCAACAGCCGAGGAATATACCTCGCTAAACTTGGCACAAGCCATTCAGTTAATGAGTTATGAATTACGCCTGGCAGCGCTTGATCAGTCAGGCCACACACCGCCGAGGGAGACGCCACCCAGTGATTGGGTGCCGGAGCCTGCTGAGCGATTGGAGGTCTTTTTTGAGCGATTGGAGGCAGGGCTGTTGCATGTGGGTTTTCTTAACCCAGCTCAGCCCAAGCGACTGATGCAACGCCTGAGGCGGCTGTTTCTTCGTGCGCGGCCTGATGAAAATGAGCTCAACATCTTAAATGGGATTGCAAGCGCTTTGATTCAGTCCGAGCCTCGTCATGTGGAGAGCCCACCATCGCCGAAATCAAAAGCCACACTCTCAAACGAGACGGCGCCCAATGCAATACCGAAGGCAGATTAGCGCATGGATGTCATCACACTGACCAAAACCTTAATCGAGCGTCCCTCAATCACACCCCATGATGAGGGTTGCCAACCACTGCTGGCTGAATTACTCACAAACGCAGGTTTTGCCGTCTCCCACCACCGTTTTGGCCAAGTGGATAATCTCCTAGCCACCCATGTGGGTTGTCCGGATGACTCGACGTCAGGGTCGCCGCATCTCATGTGGATCGGGCATACCGATGTCGTCCCGCCAGGCCCTGAGGCGCAGTGGACGAGTCCACCATTCAAAGCCGTTGAGCGCGGGGGTGCCTTGTATGGACGAGGCGTGGCTGACATGAAAGGCTCGGTGGCTGCCATGGTGGTCGCGCTCATTGATTTTGTGAAAGCCCATCCCAGCCATCCTGGCAGAGTATCTTTGGCACTCACATCGGATGAGGAGGGGCCAGCCATCGATGGTATTCGCGCGCTGGTGGGCACGCTGCAATCAGAGTCACTCATGCCTGATGTGTGTCTAGTGGGGGAGCCGTCAAGCCAAGCGGTATTGGGTGATC
>JALQZL010000057.1 GCA_023258355.1 Wenzhouxiangellaceae bacterium
CTGGCGCCAAGTGAACCCCAATACTCTGGGAAGACTTCGCCAAATAAAATCGTTCCCATGACACCGAAAATATAAAAGATCAGCATCAGCAAAAGTGCTGTCCACCCCATCCCAGGCAACGCACGCATCAAGGATTCGATGATCGCACGGAGCTTGGGTACCTGAGAAAATAGGCGCAACACCCGCAGTATTCTCAAAGCACGCAAAATCTCCAGCGGCCCAGCAGCTGGCACAAGCGCAATCGCCACAATCAAAAAATCAAACCAATTCCACCCCGATTTGAAAAAACGTACCCCATGAGCAAAAAACTTCAACCCGATCTCAATAACAAAAACGCTCAGGATGATTCGATTGGCGAGCATCAGTTCAGGACCAATGACCGCCATCACCCCATGTGATGTCTCTAGCCCCAAGATGATGGCATTGATGACGATCAGAGCGATGATAGCCCGTGTTGCCAACGGGCTATCGAGCCAACCGACCAACTTCGATCGAAAGTGCCCCATCAGTTAACTCGCATCAGGCGCATAGGCTTCAACCAAAAGCGTGTTCACGCGCTGAATATAGGCGCTCGGATCAGCCAATTCACCACCTTCCGCGAGAAGTGCCTGATCAAAAACTAGCTGAGCCAGGTCTTCGAACCGTGCCTTTGATTGAGACGCCATGGCTTGAATGAGCGGATGCTCAGGATTGATTTCCAGATTGGGCGTCGTCTCTGGCACATCTTGCCCGGCTTGTCTCATTAATTTTTGCATCTGTAGTGACATCTCATGGTCGCCTAGGACAATCCTTGCAGCAGACTGAGTGAGTCGGCTCGTTGGCTTCACATTACCCACGCGCTCACCCAGCGCTTTCTTCACGCGGCCGGCTAACTTTTTAGCTGACTCACTGACAGCCTCATCCTTGTCAACGTCAGGAGCTGCTGCCGTCACTGATTTGAGCTCAAAATCTTGATAAGTCGAGAGATGTGAGATCACCCATTCATCAATTCGGTCAGTCAGTAACAAGACCTCAGTGCCTTGTTGCTTAAAAGATTCGAGATGGGGGCTATTTTTGGCGACTTGTAAATTGTCCCCAGTCAGATACCAAATCGTCTTCTGATCTTCGCCTGCTCGCCCAATATATTGGTCAAGCCCAGTGAGTTTGTCACTTTCAGAAGAAGAAAAACGTAACAGGCTTGCTATTTTTTCTCTGTTCTCAAAATCCTCAATCACACCTTCTTTCAAGATAGTGCCGAAGGCATCCCAAAACTTTTTCCACTCCTCATCGCCTGCCTCAGTCACCTTGGCAATCAAATCCAAGCTTCTTTTGATCACTGTGGCACGAATCTTTTTCAACAGCGGGCTGTCTTGCAGAATTTCACGGGAAACATTGAGTGGCAGGTCAGCTGAATCCACCACGCCCCGCATAAACCTGAGATACCGTGGCAGTAATTGTTCCGCAGCGTCCATGATAAAGACCCTTTGGATGTAGAGCTTAAGCCCCTCGACCGTGTCGCGGTTCATCAACAAATCAAACGGTGCTTGGCTTGGGAGATACAACAATAAACTGTAGCTTTGTGTTCCCTCCACTTGATGATGTGCCCATTGAAGTGGCGGAGCGTTATCGTGACTGAGCGTGGTGTAGAAGCTTGTGTACTCCTCATCCGTAATCTCAGATTTTGGCCGCGTCCACAGTGCTTTGGCCTCATTGACCACCTCGATACTGGCTTCAGGGTCATCGCCCTTATCTCCCTGATCACCTGAGGCATCCGCAGGCGCGATTAACTCAATGGGAAAGGCGATATGGTTTGAGTAATGCTTAATAATGCGTTGGAGCTGCCATTGATTGAGAAGGTCGTGATGGTCTTCGGCTAGGTGAAGCACAATGCGTGTGCCATGGCTGTCTTTGGTAATCGGTGTGAGTTGATACTCGCCCTCGCCATTTGAGGCCCATCGTGTCCCCTCGGAGGGATCACTCCCCGCTCGCCTGGTCTCAACCACGACCTCGTCAGCCACAATGAATGCCGAATAGAAACCCACACCAAATTGACCAATGAGATTCGCATCTGACTTGGCATCACCAGACAGACCCTCAAGAAACTGTCGCGTACCCGATCGTGCGATTGTGCCTAGGTTGGCAATAACTTCCTCTTGGCTCATACCAATGCCATGATCTTCGACAGTTAGGGTCTTCTTGTCCGAATCAAAACTGACCTGAATGGCTAGCTCTTGATCCAAACCCTTCAAAGCGTCATTGGTCAATGCCTCAAACCGAAGTTTGTCTGAGGCATCAGAGGCATTGGATATCAGTTCTCTGAGGAAAATTTCTCGATTGGAATACAGCGCATTGATCATTAGCTTGAGAAGCTGATTAACCTCAGCGCCAAAAGCGTGGGTGGTAGGCTGGTCAGTCATAAACAAGTCTCACATCAAATAGGAAGTTGTTATTGGGCTTTCGATGCCTTATTGGATGGGGTTTCTTTGGCCTGTTTTCAAGTCGTCAGAGCAAAGTGCCTCGCATTTTTAGACCAAAAAAAAGGCCGCCCAATGGGCGGCCCGGTTCTTCTAAGCTCATTGGCCGAGCGTTAGCTCGCCTGCTTACGCCGAGCCAACTTCTCTTTAATCCGCGCAGCCTTACCCTCAAGGTCACGTAAATAGAAGAGTTTTGCACGACGCACCTTCCCGCGACGCTTGACTTTGATTGACTCGATCAAAGGGCTATATGTCTGAAACACACGCTCGACGCCGGTGCCATGAGAAATCTTACGGACAGTGAAGGCAGAGTTGAGACCGCGGTTTTTCCGAGCGATCACCACACCCTCAAACGCCTGTAAACGCTGACGGTCGCCCTCGCGAACCCACAGGTTCACGACGATCGTATCGCCGGCAGCAAACGCTGGGATTTCTTTGTCGGTCTGCTCTTTATTTATTTCATCGATGATGTTGGTCATGACGGCCGTCTCGCTGATCATTGGTCCCTACTGGACGTTAGCCCACCATTTTACCCACTTTTTTTCTTTTTTTCCAGCCTCTTGAAGAAAATTTAGGGGCAATTTGACCCAGCCTATTCCTCTTCTGAGCCTTGGGATGTCAATAAATCAGGGCGCCTAGCCACTGTCCGAGCCCGCGCCTGCTCCGAACGCCACTGTGCGATGGCGGCATGGTCACCACTCAAAAGCACGGCTGGCACGTCTAAACCCGCCCAATGTTCTGGTCTTGTGTAGTGTGGGTGGTCCAACAACCCTTCAGAAAATGAGTCTTGGACCGCCGATTCAGGGTGCCCAAGCACCCCTGGCAACTGACGAATCACGGCATCCATCAGCACCAAAGCAGCAGGTTCGCCGCCAGATAACACATAGTCTCCGATCGACCACTCCTCATCGACATAACGGGCGATCAAGCGCTCATCTATCCCCTCATACCGCCCGCACAGCAGCAAGATAGACTCTCGGTGGGCCAATTCACCCACACCTGACTGCTCTAGCCGCCTGCCTTGGGGACTGAGATAACTCACAACATCGGACGCACCATCCGCTTTGGCAGCCTCTATGGCTCTGGCTAACGGCTCTGGGCGCATCACCATGCCAGGCCCTCCTCCGTAAGGCCGATCGTCGACGCTCCGATGAACATCCGATGTAAATTCGCGTGGATTCCAGACCCGAAGAGTGATTTGCCCTGAGCCAATCGCTTTGCCCGTCACCCCTAATTCCTCAGCGCTTAGTATCCAGTCGGGGAAAAGCGTGACAACATCCACTCGTTTCAGCATTAGTCATCCAACCAGGCTATTGGCCAATCCACGATGAGTTCTTTTGCTTTTGTGTCAATGCGATCGACAAAAGTCCCTTGGACGAAAGGAATCAAAACAGTGCGATCGGAGTCAACCAGTGAGACCTCCATCACATCGTGGGCACCTGTACTGAGCATTTGGCTGATTTGGCCCAATCGGACCTGTTCTTTGTTGATCACGGTCATGCCGATCAAATCATGCCAGTAATACTCACCCTCTTGAGGGGCTGGCAATTGATCGCGTGCGATACAGATATCTTTCTGAGACCATGAGCGAGCCTCTTCAGGGGAGGCCACCCCAGGCAATTTCACCACGAGGCGCTTGCCTGAGACTTTGTGTCCCTCAATTTCGACTGAAGACCCATCAACGAACCAAGGGCCATAATTGAATATCCCCTCGCGGGGATCAGTAAAAGAATGAACTTGAAGCCAACCTTTGATTCCCCAAGGACTCAGGATACGGCCAATAATGACCGAATCCTCAATGGGGAGGGTGGCCATTAGGCGGCTGCTTGGCTAGCCTTACGGGCCTCAACCAGCAAATGCTGGACACGCTCTGAGAGCTGGGCACCTTGATTCACCCAGTGAGCCACACGGTCTGTGTCCACACGCAAACGCTCTTCTTGGCCTCTTGCCACAGGATTAAAAAAGCCCACACGCTCAATGTTTCGGCCGTCTCTGCGCGAGCGGCTATCTGTCACAACGATGTGATAATACGGTTGCTTTTTCGCACCACCACGGCTTAAACGAATCTTAACCATCCGATCTGCTCCATATAAAACAGGCGTGCCACACACTTGGCGAGCCCACTAAACACACCATTCTACCTAAAAACTGGCTCTTTTTAAAGGTTTTTTGATCATCACAGACCAAAACCACCCCCACCTGGCATCCCGCCCCCGGGCAGGCGCCTAAGTAGTTTCGTCATGGCCGTTTTACTGCCCGCTTTTTTCATCATTTTTTGCATCTGACGGTGCTGTTTCAGCAGTCGGTTCACCATCTGGATATCGGTGCCAGCGCCCGCCGCAATTCGGCGTTTTCTTGAGCCGTTGATGATGTCTGGATAACGCCGCTCCTTGGGTGTCATGGAGTTAATGACAGCGATCAGGCGTCGATTGTGTTGATCGTCCAGCCTAGATTTGGCCTGTTCGGGCAATTGACCCATACCAGGCAACTTATCGAGCATCGCACTCATCCCCCCCAGAGACTCCATCTGCTGGAGTTGGTCTCGCATATCATCCAACCCGAACCGCTTGGCCCCCTTGCCTGTTTTGGTTGCGAGCTTCTTGGCCTTTTTCTCATCAACCGTGCGCTCCACCTCCTCCACCAGGCTCAGCACATCCCCCATGCCAAGAATTCTAGAAGCCAATCGGTCAGGGTAGAAAGCCTCAAGACCATCCAGTTTTTCACCCACACCTAAAAACTTGATCGGTGCCCCCGTGATGGCAGCGACGGACAAGGCAGCCCCTCCTCGGGCATCCCCGTCAGTCTTTGTGAGCACTACCCCAGTCAGCGGCAGCGCCTCATGGAATGCCTTGGCTGTGTTGGCAGCATCTTGGCCAGTCATCGCATCGACAACAAACAAGACCTCACTCGGAGAGATGGCCCGCTCAATGTCCCGAATTTCGGCCATCATGGGCTCGTCAATCGCCAGACGGCCTGCCGTATCAACAATCAAAACATCTGCAAATTGGCGTTTGGCTTGATCCAATGCCTCAGATGCCATGGCCACGGCATTCTCTGTTTGACTGGCTCTGTGGAACAAACAACCGACCGACGAGGCCAAGGTCTCGAGCTGGTCAATGGCCGCTGGCCGGTAGCGATCACAACTGGCCAGAAGCACTTTTTTGTTCTCACGGGCACCTAACCATTGAGCCAACTTGCCAGCGGTTGTTGTCTTACCCGCCCCCTGAAGCCCCGCTAGCAAAATCACCACAGGCGCCTGGTGACTCAGGTCCAGGGGCACCGACGCCTCACCCAATGCGACCTTCAACTCATCATGGACCACTTTGACCATGGCTTGCCCGGGCTTTAATGACCCAAGCACCTCTTGGCCCACGGCTCTGGATCTGGCACGGTCAATGAAAGCCTTAACCACAGGCAGCGCGACATCTGCCTCTAATAAGGCAATCCGAACCTCACGAAGTGTCTCTTCGATATTGGCCTCTGTCAGACGCCCCGACCTTAAACGGTTCAGAGATTGCGTGAGTCTTTGGCTGAGTTGATCAAACATAAGGGGACTTCGCTTAATACACCAAATTTGATTATACTCAAGGTTATGAAAATAGCGTGGCCTAGGGCCTCTTTCTAATCCATGACCGACGTCCCCTTATCGACCCTGTTTGGGTTGCTGGTTGTCTTAATCGTTCTCTCTGCTTTTTTTTCCAGCTCGGAAACTGGCTTGGTGGCGCTGAACCGCTATCGCTTGCGCCATCATGTCAAAGCGGGGCATCGCAGTGCCAAACTGGCGCAGAGTCTTTTGTCTAAACCAGACCGAATGTTTGGCCTCATCTTGCTGGGCAATAATCTGGTCAATATCATGGCGGCGTCTATTGCAACCGTGATTGCTTTGCGAATTCTCGGAGAATCTGGGGTTTGGGTATCCACCGTGGTGTTGACCTTCGTTGTCCTGATTTTTGCTGAGCTCATGCCAAAGACTTTGGCTGCCATGCATCCACAACGCATCGCTTATCCAGCGAGCTTGATCCTTGCGCCACTATTGAAGTTGTTGTACCCCATTGTCTGGTTGATCAATTTGGTGGCCTCCATCTTCCTGCGTCCTTTTGGTATCAAGGTTCCCAGCAATCATTCAGAAGCACTCAGCCGAGAAGAGTTAAGGGTTGTGCTTCAAGAGAGTGGTCGTCATATCTCGAGCAACCACCAACAAATGTTGCTGAATATCTTGGACTTAGAACATGGTTCGATCGATGATGTCATGGTGCCAAGACAGGATATTGTGGGCATCGATTTGTCCGAGGACTGGGAACGAACGATCGAACGCCTGGCCAAGACTGTCCATACGCGACTGCCTGTGTGGGATGGTGATCTTGAAAATATGATTGGGTTGCTCCATGTTCGCTCAATTTTGCCCCGTCTTTCAAAAGGTCTACTGGACAAAGACAGTCTGCTAAAAGCCATTCGGAGCCCTTACTACGTGCCAGAGGGCACAACACTGACACAACAGCTATTAGAGTTCCAGAGCCGTGAGCGTCGCTTGGCACTGGTTGTCGACGAGTATGGTGACATCCAAGGCTTGGTCACTCTAGATGACATTCTCGAAGAGATTGTGGGTGAATACACCACAGAAGGCGTTGTGCCAGAGAAAAAAATCAGGAAGCAGAAAGACGGTAGCTATCTGATTGATGGGAGTGCTTCGGTGCGTATGCTCAACCGGCGCCTCGACATAGAATTGCCTACCACTGAGGCGACCACGCTCAATGGCCTGATATTGGAATACCTCGAATCCCTGCCTGAGGGTAACACCTGCTTAACGATCGGAAATTATGAGCTGACTATTGTGGACTTGGCTGACAAGAGAATTCGTAAAGTGAAGCTAAAGAAACTGGGCGGACCAGTTACAGGAACTGAGTGAATACCTTTGTAGCCGCCTCCTCGATGTACTCATGCAGATCGGATCGCCTCGCACATTTCTGAAACAGCGACCTCTAGGCCAACAAAAATAGCGCGTGCAATGATGGCATGACCTATATTCAGCTCTGACATGCCTTGAATACGTGCGATGGGTTGCACATTCTCTAAGGTCAGGCCATGCCCTGCATTGACTTGCAAGCCAAGTTTCAAAGCGTGGTTGGTGGCTTTTTCAATTCGATCAAGCGCTTGGGCCTGTGGCGCTCCTGTCAGATTGGCATAATCACCCGTGTGAATCTCGATGACCGGTGCCCCGACTTCACAAGCGGCCTCGATCTGAGCCAGATCTGGATCGATAAATAAGCTAACACGACAGCCTGCCTTGCCCAATTGCGTGGTCGCCTGCTGGACCCTGTCTGCGGCACCCACCACATCCAAGCCACCCTCTGTTGTGAGCTCCTCGCGTTTTTCAGGCACCAAGCAGACATCATTTGGTCGAACCTTACAAGCCATCGCAATCATCTCATCAGAAATGGCCATCTCCAAATTCATTCTTGTGGTCAAGATCGTAGCGAGCGCCTCAACATCCGCATCTTGGATGTGCCGGCGATCTTCTCTTAAGTGGATCGTGATCAGATCAGCGCCTGCGCGCTCTGCGATTTTTGCGGCGTCAATGACTGAAGGATAAGAGGTGCCACGTGCTTGCCTGAGGGTGGCAACATGATCGATATTGACGCCTAGTTTTACCGCATTCACATCAAGCTCCTGATTAACTCTCTTGTTTTAAGTTGACGACCGCCTAACTGATGATCAATCAGCGCACGATTCATCCGTTGAACTTCTCTCAATCGATCACAGGCAGGGGTCTCTTCCCTCAGATCCGCCAGCCACTGCAATGCCTCACCACTGATCACCACGCCATGTTCAGCCTCCGTGGGGACAAAACCATAATCTAACTCTAGACGATATCGGCACGTTGCAACAATCGGAGAAGCGCCATCAGCGTCTGTATCCAGACTCGGGGCAACACCTAATGCCGTGAGCAAGTCCCACTCGAACCGCCGAAGACCAGCCAAGTCTCCCGTGCCGTGCATCAGCTCGCCAATCAGCCGACGGTAGTGCGCCAGCAAATGTGGAATGGCTTCGTCTCTCTCCAGTAGATAAATCAAAAGCTCATTAACATAGAGACCGCACCACAGCGCTTGACCCGTCAAGAGATAGCGATCACCGATTGCCTCTACATCCTTGAGCGTCCCCATCTCACCTTTGACCACAAAACTCACATTCAGTGGCATGAAAGGCTCGATCAGCCCCCGCCATGGAGACCGTTCAGACCGGCCACCTCTGGCCACAAGCCCGATTCGTCCGTGGCTCTCGCTGAGAAACTCAACAAGCAAACTTGACTCACGCCATGGACGACGATGAAGCACCCAGCCATGCGTCTCATGCCCAGCCCCCACGCTCATGCCTCATAGCCCAATTGATCCAGAGCCTGCTCGTCATTCATCCAACCTGCGCGGGTTTTCACATGCAGGGTCAAGTGAACCGGTTTTTCCAGCATTTCTTCGATAGATTTTCGAGCACGGGTACCCACACGTTTTAATGTGATACCGCCCTTACCAATGACCATGCCTTTATGACGATCCTCACCTACCACGATTAATGCGTTGATCACCGCTGCGTTTGGCTTATCCTCGAATTGCTCGATGACCACTGTCAATCCATAGGGAATCTCTTGATGAAC
>JALQZL010000058.1 GCA_023258355.1 Wenzhouxiangellaceae bacterium
CCGCCTCACTGCCGTACGCAATATTTGCGCTGATGGTGTCGTTAAACAGAACAATGTCTTGACTGACCAGTGCGATGTTTTGTCTCAGTGAGTGCAAACTAACACTATTCAATGGATACCCATCAATCGTGATCTCGCCATCTGTAGGCTCATAGAACCTTGGCAACAGTTTCATCAGACTACTCTTACCTGACCCAGACCGGCCAACCAAAGCAGTCATTGTGCCGGGTTTTAAACTGAGGGTGACTTCGCTAAGGATCGGTCTATCGGATATCTCATAGGCAAAAGAGACATTTTTTATTTCAATCTCCCCTTTTGCCCTTTTTAGAAGGCGCTGACCCGTGTCAGTTTCCGGTTGGGCATCTAAGATATCAAAGATACTGACTGCAGCTGCCATTGCTTTCTCAATGACCACATGCACTTTGGTTAGACGTTTGAGCGGTGGGATACAGGCAACCATTGCAGCTAACACTGACATGAAAATCCCTGCGCTGACCGAGCCTTTTAACCAATCAGAAGCCGTGAGTATCAAAAGAAGGACAACTGCCAATCCAGCAGCCAACTGAATCATCGATGAAGAAACGAGCTGTGTCACCGCTAATTTCAAATGGAGCTTTCTATTTTTTTCGGCTTCATGCTTAAAAGATCGTGCCTCATGTGCTTGGCCCCCATAAACTTTAATGACCTCTTGCCCAATCACTGATTCTTCTGTCAGATGCGTCACGCCGCCCATGGAGCCTTGAATATCTCGAGAAAGCCTCCGAAATCTCACACTGATGACGCTGACGATAACCGCAATGACAGGTGCGAGCAGGAGCATAGCCAATGTCAATCGCCATGATTGCAACAACATGACACTGACCAATGCAATAACAGTCAAAAGATCTCTGGTCGCCCCAATGAGCGCTGTGGTTGCTCCCTGAGCCACCTGCTCTGCGTTGTAACTAATCACCGAGATCATTTCGCCAGGGCTGTGGCGGTCGTAGTACTGGCTTGGAAGCCGAAGATATTGCTCAAAAACATCACAGCGCATATCTGCAATCAGACGGCGCCCAACCCACTCCATGCCATAGACACCACCAAAATTTCCAATTATGCGCAATATCACCGCAGCCATCACAAGGCCGGGAAGCCATAAAGAGAACACCGGCTCGGGCGAGACCACAGTCTGGTCGATCAAAGGCCGCAGTAAGTAAAAAAATAGCCCTTGGCCTGCCGCGTCTAAGGCGACGGCCACCACCGAGAGCGCAAAGACACCACGATAGGCCATCACATAGCCCAAAAGCCTTTTAAATACAGGTGCCGACGTTGTATGCAGTTCAGACATGCCACTATTGTAGCGCTCAGCCAAACTTGGTGTTCGGGGTAAATTGGCCCAAAATATCGAAGTGGGCGCCCTCGCTGCTTTCCTACTTTGGGCAATCTCGGCCAAACCGCCAAAATCTTGGTTTCATGCCTACCTCAGTTTGGATATGGATGGTTGCCGGATCGTCTCCGATGGCCAAGGTGATGGCACCACAGTTCGCCGTACTGATCGTCGAAATGCCTCGCTTAGAAAGGCGCTCTAGAATCTCGGGATGTGGCCGCTCGTAACGATCATCCGCATCTACTGAGTAGATCGCATAGGCTGGATTGATGCGATCCAGCCACTCATCGCTTGTCGCTCGCCGATGCCCAGACAGGCCAAGCAGGACAACTTGGGCCGTCAACTCAGGATAGATTGTGAGCAAATGGTGCTCACCCGCGTCGTCTAAAGCACCCCCAAGTAAGATGCTCTTTTCATTGCGGGTGATTTTAAGGACACAACTGCTGGTAGCCCCAAGCTTTGGCAGATATTGCCCGGGATGAATCAGTTCAATCTCCCAATCCTCACTGTAAAGCCGTTGTCCACGAGAACATTGATAAGTCTGTACATTGGGCGGGAGATGCCGAGAAAGCGCTTTAGGGTCTGATGAATAGACACGCGCGATGGATGCCACACGCCTTAGCGCATTGAAATGCCCAATAAACTCCCCATGCACCCTAGGCACGATGACATCGTTTATAAAGAGCTTCGGTTGATCAACTGATTCACGTGGCCAATGCTTCAGCTGATCGGAAACAATGCCACTTACTTGATCATGCTGGGGCCCCAACCCATACAAAAGCTTGTATCGGTTCACTTCTACCAATACAGAGACACCCGAACCCACATCAAAGACAGTAAGTTGAAGCTTTTGAGCTTCAGTGTTGGTGTTGCCAGGAAAAACCAAAGGCGTGAGCAAAACAGCGCCAACCCATCGCATTGGCCACCCACTCGGCGCGAACAGCCAGAAGCCGCCGAGCAATCCAACGCACATAATCCAAGTGGGTGGATAAGGCCGATACTGAAGCGCCCAAGACCACTGTGCGATCTGCGCCAGACTTTCAAGTAGCCACACAAAACTTAAATCGGTCAGTGTGCTCATAACCTGGCTGGGATGTCCCAACATGAGTAACACGGTCGAAAGAAAAGTCAGCGGCATGACAATGAAACTGACCCATGGGATGGCCAATAGATTACTCACTAGGCCCGCTGGTGCTATGTGCCCAAACAGACCGACGGTCAGCGGAAGTAACGCAATACCCAGTCTTACCTGAGTCGACAATAACGTGCTTGCTATTGGCTGTCGTCTTCTCGGATAGCGCTGATTTAATGTCCAAATCAACAAGGCCACCGCTGTGAAGGACAACCAAAATCCCACGCTTAGCACGGTAAGGGGGTCACATAAGATGATGACAAAAGCAGCGACCAGCAAGCCATCCATCGCTTGTATCGTTCGGCGACTCAATAAGACAGCGCATGCCACTAATAACATAAGTAGCGCTCGGGTCGCAGAGGTGCTAAACCCTGCTAAGCCTGCATACCCAGTGGCACAGAGGCAACCTGCAATGATGCCCGTGGCCCGTCGTGACCATCTAAAGCCGAACAATGACCAAATTGGCCAAGCCAGATAGACAATCCATGCTGTCATCGTGGCCACCAAACCGATATGAAGCCCTGATATTGCCAGCAAGTGTAAAGTCCCTGTTTCTTTGAGGAGTGATTGCGTTGCGTCATCTAGTCGCGACCGATCACCCGTAATCAGTGCCCGCTTTAACCCCGCAATGCGAAGGCTTGGTGTTGTTGCCAATAGATTTTCACCGATTACTTGTCGCGTGCGATCAAAGTGATCTTGCGGGCTGAGTGCTTCGCCAAGATATTGAGGTGGCGCAACGTGGTTTTGGTCTACTCGCCCTAACGCATCAATGCCCTCGGACAGTAAAAAACGTTCATAGTCAAACCCTCCCCTATTCACGCTACCCTTTGGACTGTCCAGTTTCACAGGGAGACGCCATCGTTGGCCAGGTCGCAAATATTGGAAAGCTCGGTGCCAATAGATACGCAGCACTCTTGTCTCGGATTGGCCCTTGACCTCAAACTCAAATCGCATCGATTCGCCGACGCGAGTGGGTAGTCCACGAATTGTTCCGCTCATTACATTGACCTCAGATCGAGATTGCTTTGACTGATCCCAGCGCTCTGCGACTGCCGAATGAGCGAACAAGCCAGCCCAGCAAAAACCGATCAGAAAGCCGGCCATAAGGAGATGCCGGCACAGAAGACCGAGGGCCACAATAAGAGTGAAATAGAAACCGCCAAGCGCAGGAAGGCTAGGCCACCAATTCATCACGATAGTGCCCGCAATGAACGCAAGCACTGTTAGGCGCACATCACTAGCCTAGTGTGTGTAAACACCCGTTGGTCATTTCAAGACAACGGTCCATTCGATGAGCCAACTCCAAATCATGGGTCACCACCACAAGTGACATACCAATTTCCTTATTTAACTCCAGCAACAGTTCGTAGATCTGCTGTGAGTTTTTTGCATCTAGATTGCCTGTTGGCTCATCGGCCAGCACACAATTTGGCGAGCAGACAACCGCCCGTGCGATCGCAGTGCGTTGGCGCTCACCACCCGAGAGCTCTCCGGGTTTGTGTGACAGTCTGTGCCCAAGGCCCACTTTCTCCAAAAGGCCAATGGCTTTGGCTTTGGCATCAGAAGCGTTCATGCCGGCAATGAGAAGGGGAATGGCCACGTTCTCTACCGCACTAAACTCAGGCAGCAGGTGATGAAATTGGTAAACAAAGCCGAGATGTTGGTTGCGGATGCAGGCCAACTCCTGCTCATTTTGCTCATTGAGTGCGTGACCACACACCGAGATCTCACCTGCGTCTGCCTGGTCTAGCCCTCCCATCAGGTGAAGCAAAGTGCTCTTCCCCGCACCAGAGGCGCCAACAATGGCTACCCGCTCTCCCTTTGCGACAGATAAATTAACAGCATTTAGAACAGGCACCGAGTAAGCGCCCTGCACAAAGGTTTTCTTAACCTGATGGCACTCGATAACAGTCGATCTTCCGGACCCATTGTCATTCATAGCGAAGCGCATCCACAGCGTGAGTACGTGCTGCACGCCAAGCAGGATAAATGGTGGAAACCAAAGATAGAACCAGCGCCAATGAGGCAAAGCGAATCACATCAGTGAGCCTGAGCTCGGATGGCAAATCAGAGATGTAATAAACCTCGGCGGATAACACATCAATACTCAATACTGACTCAACAAGGGCGACAACCTCTTGCACGTTAAGGGCAAGCAAGATCCCCAACAGAACGCCAATGCCCGTACCGATCACACCAATAAATGAGCCTTGAATCATGAAAATTTGACGAATCTTTGCCGGCGCCAAGCCCATGGTTTTTAGGATTGCAATATCTGATTGCTTGTCCGTAACTACCATGACAAGTGTCGAGATGATATTGAAGGCAGCCACTGCAATAATCAGCGACAAAATAATAAACATGACTGTCTTCTCTGTTTGGACCGCTCTAAAAAAATTGGCATGTTGCTGTGTCCAATCACGTATCCGATAAAAGCCGGGCAAGGATTGCCCAATATCGCGCGCAACCTTAGGTGCCAACATCAAATCAGAAAACTTTAAACGGACGCCATTGACACTCTCACCCAATCTAAAAAGTTTCTGGGCACTGGTGAAGTGCATCAATGCGACCGCCGTGTCATATTCATGCACACCTGCCTCAAAGAGTCCGACCACCTCAAAACGCCTTACCTGCGGCATGACGCCCACCGGCGTTGTGCGAATTTTCGGCGCATAGACAGTCACCGAGTCACCGGGTCCAACTCCCAATCTCGCTGCGAGGCCAACGCCTAAGACAATGCCCCATTCATTTTCTCGAAGATCAGACAACTGGCCCATGATCATCAACTCATCGATCTCAGAGACCTGCCCCTCAACACTTGGCTCAATACCACGCACCAAGGCCCCTGCCGTGGCACGCCCATCGATGAGTGTCTCCTGCTCGACGTAGGGGGCTGCTCCGATCACCTCTGGATGAGCGATAGCCTCTTCAATCACACGCTCCCATTCAACAAACTCCCCATCCAGAGCTTGGATCGTGGCATGCGACACCATGCCAAGAATGCGTTCGCGCAATTCCCTCTCAAACCCATTCATCACGCTTAACACAGTAATCAATGTCATGACACCTACTGCGATCCCAGCCATAGAAATCACAGAGATAAACGAAATAAAGTGATTGCGACGCTTTGCGCGCAGGTATCTCAGGCCAATGAAAAGCGAAAGAGGCTGAAACATGGTCAATGCACCCTCAGCCTGTCAAGAAAACTCTTTAATTCAACAGGCAAAGGTGAACCGATCACCTGCGCGTCCGGCTCGGGCAATGTTAGTTGGTGGGCATGCAAAAACAATCTATTTAGTCCTTTCTCAGCCGAGTTTTTATTGTAGCGTTCATCACCAGCAACCGCATGATTAATAAACGCGGCATGCGCCCGAATTTGATGCATCCTACCCGTTTCAATCGTGACTTCGCAGTAAGTGTGAGCGTTGAAAAGCTCAAGCACTTTAAAAATCGTTTTTGCTGTTTGCCCCGTAGAATCAACGATCATCCGATGCTGCCCACTAGCATCTTTAATCTTTTTGAGTGGCTGATCAACAATGATTTGCGATTCCTGGAGGCGACCACTAAGCAGTGTCAGGTATTTCTTCTCCACCGTGCGCTCTTTAAAGGCCTGTTGAAGCCGAATCAAAGCATTTCGATTCGTCGCCACCAGAACAATACCGCTTGTTCCTCGGTCCAATCGATGAACCAATTGCCAAGAGGGATTTTGGGCTTGGATCATATCAATCAATCCGACTGAGACACCGCTTCCTCCATGCATGGCGAGACCCGCCGGCTTGTCGAAAGCAACCCAGCCCTCCCCTTGATCAATTTGCCAATCCCTCAAAAGGTCGCCCCAACGCTGCTGGGTCACTTCGCTGGTTTTTGCACGCTCCTTGGCAGATTCGAGCGGTGGGATACGAATCTCGTCACCAGTGACAAGTTTCTGCATTGGCTTGGCCCGCTTGCCATTTACCCGCACCTGCCCCTTGCGGATAATTCGATAAACCAGGCTCCTCGGCGGCTTCTCTGGCAGTCCCATCAAATAATTATCGAGGCGCTGCCCAGCGCGGTCTGAGGCAATGGTTTCGTGGCGAACACTGGAAAGGGTCATGAAAGCTCCACGGACGAAGAATCATTGATTCTAGAGACACTTGGCCGAATTGATGGTATTATGACCGCTGTTACCGAAGATTGTTGCAAAACCCTGATTTTTGCGAGGAATCTTTGAGGATTGATCCTCCGAGAGGTAACCATGACAGTTTGCAAAGTCCTATGTGAAGTCGCTTCGAAATGACCGATTTCAACGTAGGCGCCGCCAGTTTAGTCAGCGGCAGGAGGCGAGCAGCTGTAAAAGCTCGTCATTTAAAGATGAACAGTTAATGCGTCGATCGGTATTTTAAAACCGCTCGTTGAGCGCCCAGATCCAGACATTTGTCGGTGGTTCTGTGGCTCGGATAGGCAAAGTTTTGGTTGGTCTGTATTTGATTTAAGACACGATCAATCACACATTGAATGCGCAACCGCATTCGATCAGAGCAAATCAGTCATCTGGTTTGGTGAAACAATCGAGACAACGGGCGACTAGCGATATTGGTTGCTCCCCGCCTCAGTAAGCCTATCCACAGTGGAAATACGCCCTCGACGTGTATTAAAGGATAGGTAGACTCATGAAAAGAATGCTCATTAATGCGACACAACCTGAAGAGGTACGCGTCGCAATCGCAGATGGCCAAAATCTGTTAGATCTGGATATTGAAGTTCCCGCACAGGAACAGAAAAAATCCAACATTTATAAAGGCCGAATTACCCGTGTAGAACCCAGCCTTGATGCGTGCTTCGTTGACTTCGGTTCCGAGCGTCATGGGTTTTTGTCCATGAAAGAAATTGCCCGCGAATATTTTAATGAGGCGGCTCAAAAAAAATTGGATGCGGGTGAGCGCGTTGATATAAAAGAGGCTGTCAGATCAGGCCAAGAGGTCATCGTTCAGGTAGATAAAGAGGAAAGAGGAACAAAGGGCGCTGCGCTGACCACGTTTATCAGCTTAGCAGGTCGCTATCTTGTACTCATGCCCAATAATCCTCGCGCAGGTGGTGTGTCACGCCAAATCACTCGCGATGAAAGACAAGAATTGCTGGAAACCCTGCAACAAATCACCCTTCCCGAAGGCATGGGTTTAATCGTGAGGACAGCTGGTGTTGGACGGGATCGCGAAGACCTGCAGTGGGACTTAGATTACTTACTACATCTTTGGAATGCGATTTGCGAGGCGGTTAAAGCACGTAAAGCGCCATTTCTGATTTACCAAGAAAGCAGTTTGATTATTCGTGCGTTACGAGACTATCTCCGAGAAGATATCGGGGAGATCATCATTGATGATCAAAAAGTATTTAATGATGCTCAAGAATTCATGCAGCAGGTGATGCCGCAAAATCTTCGGAAACTCAAGCAGTACAGTGAAGATACGCCGCTATTCTCACGATATCAAATTGAAAGTCAGATTGAGACCGCCTTCTCTCGCGAGGTGCGTCTACCGTCTGGCGGTGCTGTCGTCATTGATCATACCGAAGCTTTGCTGTCTATTGACATCAACTCTGCCCGCGCCACGAAAGGCTCCGATATTGAAGAGACGGCCCTTCAAACGAATCTAGAAGCAGCCGACGAGATTGCACGTCAATTAAGACTTCGAGATCTTGGCGGTCTTGTGGTGATTGATTTCATCGATATGATGAGTAAAGACGCCCAGCGCCAGGTAGAAAATCGCCTACGCGAGGCCCTCAGGATAGATAAGGCACGCGTGCAAATTGGCCGCATTTCCCGCTTTGGTCTACTTGAAATGTCTCGACAAAGACTCCGACCTTCACTTGGCGAGTCAAGCTACATCACCTGCCCACGCTGTGAGGGCTATGGATCCATTCGCTCTATCGAATCTTTGGCATTGTCTATTCTTCGACTGGCCGAAGAGGAGTCTATGAAGGAACATACCTCAAGAGTGATCGTGCAGGCACCAATGACTGTTGGCAACTTCTTGCTCAATGAGAAACGAGAAGCCGTCGCTGAATTGGAGAAGCGAACCCATATCCCTATCACCATCGTGGCCAATCATCATTTAGAAACACCACGCTTCGAGATTCAGAGAGTGCGTCTCAATGAGGCTGTTGAAAGCGCAAGCTATGAACTTGCAAATGAGGCCGCAGCAGACCTCGAAAAATCACAAGATACTATCGAAGCGCCGCCTACAAAGCCAAGAGATCAAGCAGCTGTCAGCGGGATCCAGCGAAGCACACCAGCGCCGCGCTCGAAAAAGGGCTTCTTTACTTGGCTAGCCTCACTCTTTTCCACTTCTAGCGATAAGGGTCGATCCAGCCAGACCAAGACATCGACGCCATCGAGATCTAGAGGTGATCAAAAAGACTCTAAGCCTAGACAGCAAAAGCAGCGCGATCGAGGCGGCAGAAGACCAAGCAAGAAAAAGACTCGAAGCAACAAAAAGACGCCTCAATCTGTTGATTCCAAGAACACCGACACAGGCTCGGAGTACGGTGCAGCGCCTAAGAAGAAAAGACGTCGTCGAGGGGGCAAAAAGCGTCGCCAGAAGTCTGACCAAAATACAC